>CALCTI010000643.1 GCA_937894105.1 uncultured cyanobacterium | reverse complement strand
CGATTTTTATTTAAACGGTTGCTCAATCACCTTCACTGGCGGAGAGCAAAATACACACAGTTCGTTGGCAATGTCCACGGCTTCCTGGGGTGACTTATCCAGATACATGGCCGTCAGTGAGAAATGCTCGCCCGCCCCGATCGCACTAAACTCATTAATCTTGTCAATTAGGTACCCATCGGCAACCCGAAACACTTCATTGCCAAAGCCGATGAGGTATTCACTACGGTGAGCAAAGCTATTGTCTTTAGCGTTTGCCCAACCGTAGAATTCCACAATAAAATCCAGAATCGCCTCTGTATTGGCCGCAATGGGCTTGTGGGTGCGGGCAAAGATGCGCATAAAGCTCAGTTCCATACTGAACCCCACGCCACCGATGACCATATCGTTCATTTCAAACAGCTTCGCCATATCTTGGCCAGCGACCCGTTGGCTCTCTTTTAAATAGCCTGACACCCGGATACTATCGGCAGCGAAAACCAGGCGATCGGGATACTTGCGAACGGCAACAACGCTCATAGGCTGATTTTTATTAAGCTTATTCTGTGCTGATAATTCGATTCAAAATAGACCTCAATCCTAGCTCTCTCTTCAGAAAGAGATCCTTGAGCTTTTGTGAATCTTTATCCGTAAGGAGTGAAAGATCTGACATTAGGTTTCAGCATTTATAGCCCCAACTGCCGATACTTACACTCGTTTCTCCTTGATTTCGCAGTATCTCGAGCAATTCCACAAAGGCTGATACGGGAGCCGTTCCAAAGTCAATAAATAATGATAAATATCCATCTTCAGAAGAATAATCAAGCGAGTGCAGAAATCCAGTTTCTGGACTTTTATCCACATACTCTTCGTTAATATCTAAAGCTTGTTCAAACCAGCTTCGTAAAACTATATGGTCTAATTTCTGCAAATTAGTTCGCAGCTCAATTCCATTCCACACTGTGGGGTCAACTGATATTTTTATCTTGCCAAGCCGAAAGCATTGATGTGGAATTCTCGTTTTTTTCGTCGAGTTTTGCTTCGATCAGCGTTGGTTCTTCTTCGCCATGTGCAATATCTATACGCCAAAGAGAACGATACTCGTCAGGATCAACTATCCCTAATTGAAGGGGTAACTCCCTTACGGCAGAGCTGGCTCGCTTTTGAATTGAAGCGAAAGCTTTGTTGGAGAACGCTAGATATTCAGCACGAACGGCCTCTAATGTTTCTTCGAGATTCATATTTTTGAACCAGTTCTTACATCGATAAATACTGACTAGAAAGTATTGCGTTGATGTGAGTGAAAATGCAATCTAGTTCAGAAATTGTGTTTAATTCGCCTATTTCACCAGGGGTAAGCTGGGCGGCTTTATTTTTCTCCAGCACGCTTTCCATACCATGTTGAAGGGGGTTGCTGAACTTAAATAAGTGCCCTTCTCCGACGAGATCTAGTCGAATTTCGTGAATCAGTGAAGAGAGTGGGTTTAGGGGGTGATCATTTTCAAGAGCTTTTGCCAAATTGTTGGTTAGGGGGGGCGATTTTAAAAGTTGCGATAGGCGTTGCGATCGCCCATACACGAGATCACCTTACCCCTAGTCAATCATTACCCCCTAGGCAAGAAGAGGGAGTTCTTCGAGGATTTTGAAGCGCACGTGGTTCATGGCTAGGTCGCCTACGGATAAGCCATCCTCGGGAAGTTTGCCTTCGACGGTTAGGCGTTGGAAACGGATGCCTTTGGCGATTTCCACGTGCCCCCAGGGGAGACCCATAAAGTAGCGGGTGGGGTAGGGGCCGCCTTCTTGGATGTCGTCCGGGTTGGATTCCATGGGCAACCAGCCGTAGCCGGGGACATAAAATTCAATCCACACGTGGTTGTAGTCTGGGAAGAGGTTGACGCCGGTGCGATCGCCTGGTTGAGGACATTTATAACGACCAATGGTGCGGCAGGCGATGCCATTGAGCCGGGCCACCGCCAGCAGCACCCCCACATATTCGCCGCAGGATCCGATGCCCCGTTGCAGCACCACGTCGGGAGTATCGATTTTGGGGGTTAGGCGGTAGGAGAGGCGATCATACACATAGTTCCTAAGGCTGAGCATCCGCCGCAAAATATTGGTTTCGGTGCCCACGGACTGGACGGCGGCCTCGCGTACGGTGGGCGTGTCCATGGCCAGGTCGTCATTATCCATGAGATAGGCTTCCCGGTAACCTTCCGGCAAGCGTGGGGATAGCCCCTCCACGGAGCGCGGCGTTAGCTGATACCGAATGCCGCGCACCTCGATGATTGCCTTCCAGCCGAACAGCCGCCCTTCTCCCGGCTCCAGGCTGTCAAACTTAAAAACCGCTACCCGCTGACCGCTGTCCTCAATTTCCACAAAGGGCAGCCCCACGGGCACCACCTGGCGCACGGTTTGGCGATCCGTATTGGCGGGAATTGCCATGCGCCATTCCATATTTTTAAGCTGGCTAAAGTCCACTGCCTCCAGGGCGGAAATTTCCTCCACGTAGAACATTTCAATTAAATAACCGTTGGACAGGGCGAGCTGGCGATCGCGATCCCACTTAAAATTCAGGGCGTGCAAAAAGGTGCGATCGCGAAAGGCTAACTGCAACGGATCTTCGGCATTGGGATCATCGCGAATATAAGCCTCTTCGGAGGAATAGCACACGTATAGGGGAGCCGCCCCATTGGATTGCTCCCAGTTTTCATTCGGGTCCACCTCCGAGTTCCCATCCCAAAAAGCCAACCCTGTGGGCGACTCGTAAGGGGTCATCACGCTAAACTCCAAACGCCCTGTAGCCCGGTCTAGGCAGTACACCGTTTGCTCCAGGCGATCGCACACCCACAAATGCTCCCCCCGCACCGTCAAATTTTCCACGCCAATCCCCGGGGCACGGAACTTTGTAATCTCCTGACCCGTTTCCCGCCCCAGTACATGGATTTTGCCCGTGCGCGAACAGCTAACGTACACGGTGGTTTGCCACACCGCCACGCTGTCCACCTCGTGCGGTAGCTTCGTAAAATGCCGGGGGGCCATATCGCTAAGGCGACAATAGTACACCGAGCGATCGCGACAAAACCACAGGGTGGGCTCCCCCGGTCCCCCGTCAATGGGAGGGGATACGGCTAACCCTTGCCCGCCCACAAATTCATCCAAATGGAAAGGATTGAGCACCTCAGCGGCATCCGTTTCCAAATCCACGGCGAGCACCTGTCCCCGCAGACTATCCAGCGCCAGCGCCGACCCATGCCAAAAGGCGATTCCCTGGAGATCGTAGGCACCGATTGGGGAAATAGGTCGCCGCAACACAGCTTGGGTGGGGCGTAGGGGCAACTGGCGTAGGGAACCGGTCGTGGCAGAAGCAACCATAGATAGGGCAGTGATAGGACGGGAAATGGGGTAGATAGGGTGGAACAACAAAGCTGAATGCAGACTCAGGGTAAAGCCGGGGGCGATCGCCTGATGTAGCGCATGTTTCTAGATGCGGTCACGGGGGACTTTCGCCGTCCAGAGAAATGGCGGCGCTGGCGGGACAGAGTTTTCCCAAAGGACACTTTTTCCCAGGGATACTTTTCCTAAAGAACAGTATTTCCCAAAGAACATTAGTACAAAAAGTATCAATAAAAGCCCACGAATATTCAGATGATGTTGCTAAAACATCATCTGAATACCAATAAAAATTAATAAAAAAAGTTAATCCCAAGTAATGCCCAGGTGGGGCACTGTGCCTTAAAACAAGGGGTGTTAACAAGGGGGAAGGGATCGTCCACCGAAAACAAACCCCCTGGTGAAAAACAAATATGTCAAGATTACCTGTTTTATTGATTGGCCACGGCACGCGAAATTTGGCCGGCCGTCAACGGTTTTTGGACTTCGCTCGGGCGTATCAAAGTTTGGACGAGTCGCGCCCCGTGCTGCCCTGTTTTTTGGAGTTAACGGAGCCGTCCATTCAGGAGGGGGTGGATCGGCTGGTAGCTCAAGGGCACCGGGAGGTGGTGGCGCTACCGTTGCTGTTATTTGCGGCGCGGCACAATAAGTTCGACGTTACTAACGAGCTGGACCGAGCACGGCTGCGATATCCAGGGCTGCGGTTTCATTACGGGCGACAGTTGGGGGTGGCGGATTTGCTGGTGGACCTGTGGCGATCGCGACTAGCCGCCGCCGATGATCAAAGCCCTATCCCGCGCGAGGAAACGGTGCTGCTCTTTGTGGGGCGCGGCACGTCGGACCCCGATGCCAACGGGGATGCCTACAAGCTGGCGCGGGTGCTGTGGGAAGGGAGCGGCTTTAAGGGGCTGGAGGTGTGCTTTAGCGGCATTACCCACCCTCGCCTAGACGCAGGCATCGAGCGGATGTGGACCTGGCGACCCAAACGGGTGGTGGTGTTGCCCCATTTCCTCTTTACGGGGGTGTTGATGGAGCGAATTCAAGGGGTGGCGGCGGCGGCCCAGGCAGCTCGACCGGATGTGGAGGTGCAAATGCTCGATGAAATTGGCCTTGACCCGGTGCTGTTTCAGTTGATGGCAAGTCGTGAGGCGGAGGCGATCGCCGGCAACGTAGCTATGAACTGCGAGCTATGCAAATTCCGTCGCGCTGCCAGCCATGACCTAGCACCGATGGGGCATGGTCATCACGGTCACCATCATGGGCACAGTCACGACCCTGATCCTTATGAACAACCGGCAGCGTATCACAATCGCGTTTGGAGCATTCCCTAAAGGTCAAAATTGCCGCGCCTTGGGTCGCCCGTTTCTTTTAATGAGTTATTGATTAATTGTGAGCTATGGATTAACGAGCGAACTGGCGGCGGCGCTAAACAGATCGAGGGGAAGGTGACCGTAAAGTGGATCTATGTCGGGATGCTCAACGGATTGGTAAGCCAGCAGCACGCCCCGCTGGCTATTTTCGTAGGGGCTGGCGTAAAACAGGCTGCTTTGGAGATTGCATTTCATATACACACCGGCAGCATTGTTTAAATTGCCCCGTAGGTCGGGACCGTCGGGAAGCTGGTACTTTAAGCCCGCTGCGTACTCATTCAACGCTTGAAGCGCCTGGTCTAAGTCGTCGGCGCAAATGCCAAAAATACAGGAGTCAGTTTCCTGAGCCAGCACCTGAAGCGATCGCTGCACCAAAAGACATTGCTCCGCCAATAGGGACGGCATCATATCGA
Source organism: uncultured cyanobacterium (assembly GCA_937894105.1). Taxonomy (GTDB): domain Bacteria; phylum Cyanobacteriota; class Cyanobacteriia; order CACIAM-69d; family CACIAM-69d; genus CALGDE01. Next base: position 1,789 of record CALCTI010000643.1, on the reverse strand, counting down.
GACCGTTAAAGGCAGCTAAAACCTTCTGCGCTTCTTCAAAGGTCAAATTTGACTGACGCGGGGAAGAAGATTGAGTCATGGGAAACAATGAAGATAAAGGCAGTAAACAAAAAGAGGCGCTCAACGATTAAGGAGCTTAGCGCCTCGGCACACAAACTTATTCCCACCCTTAAATCACTATGCTTGCGACGTTAACGGCTTTTCATAACTAAGCCAGCGGAAGATGCTGTTTTAGCGATGGAATTTTAGCCGTAGAACTTTGGCTATGGGACTCTAGGGGCTGTCATTAATTAAAGTTCAAAGTCTAAAGCTCAAAGACTTATACCCCCTAGCTTATTTCTTAAACAGAGCGCAGCTCTCTGCACTGGGTAGGATTTATAGATTTATAGGATTTCTAGCTTTAATGGATGACGTGCCCTAGCGAAGTCGCTTTAGTGTCCTAGTGGAATCGGGTGGCTCTAATTCTTACGTTGAAGACGTACCCTAATCCTGATGAAAAGGTTAGCCTAATCTATATTTCCCCAATACCCCTACCAATGCCTCAGGCGGTCCCCACACGCCCGATCAGGGTCGGCTAAATTGTGTCGACCTGTTTGTGTGGTTTTGGAAAGGGCGATCGCCCAAGGGGTGAACTTTAGGGGCAAACTCAGGATGACTAATGTGAATATTTCTTCGAGGGTTTTAAATCCAACAATTTATCTTGAAATTTAAAATCTACATCCATTCAGCGCCACCCTTTTCAATCTTGCATTTGAATATTCAGCACTGACTTCAAGTTCTATTCTTGCAAGCTTACTTTTTAAGATTTCTTTTCTCCCTTTTTAATGAGCTCTTCTTTAATTAGAATTTCTGCCAAAAATTTTAATTAATTCTCTTTCGCCAACAATTTGCCGTCAAAATTCCACGCTTAAAACCGCCCCGTCGCCATGAGTGATCCTCAGCCCTCCTCCGCCCAAACGCGATACACCCTTGAGTGGGTTCGTCATCTAGCTCAGGTGTCTCCCGATGAGTGGAATGCCCTAGCCAAGCCGTTGGCAACGCCATTCTTAGAGTGGGAATGGTTGAATAACTTAGAAACCTCAGGCAGTGCTGTGCCCAATGAGGGATGGCTACCCACCCATTTAACGGTGCGCCGCAATGGCAAGTTGGTGGCGGCAGCTCCCCTGTATTTGAAGGGGCACAGCTATGGGGAGTTTGTTTTTGACCAGCAATGGGCGGACCTCAGCTATCGACTGGGGCTGGAATATTACCCAAAGATGCTGGGAATGGCACCGTTTACCCCGGCGGAAGGCTATCGATTTTTAATTGACTCGTCTGAAGATGAAAGCACTATGACTCAAGTTATGGTGGCTGAAATTGATCGGTTTTGTACTAAGAATAAAGTGTCGGGCTGCCATTTTTTGTTTGTGGATCCCCAGTGGCAAACAAGTTTAGAAAATAGTGGATTTAAGGCTTGGCAACACCATAGCTACATTTGGACGAATCAAAATTACGAAAGTTTTGACGATTATTTAAAGCGATTTAATGCCAATCAACGGCGAAATATTAAACGTGAATGTAAGTCTATGGCAAAGGCTGGAATTCACTTTGAGGTGTTAACTGGCGATACAATTCCTAGCGATTATTATCCAGTTATACATCGATTTTATGCCAGTACCTGTAATAAGTTCTGGGGAGGCAGTAAATATTTAACGTCGAAGTTTTTTAAGCAGCTAGAGGCAGATTTCTCCCAGCGCGTGGTGGTGTTTGTTGCCTATGGGGAGGGTGATTCTCAACCCCTGGGAATGTG
>CALCTI010000642.1 GCA_937894105.1 uncultured cyanobacterium | reverse complement strand
CACAGCCATTCTCTATTACGCAGGGATTTAGATTTACTTTATAAACTAGCTCTCACATCAGGCATCTAATTAATCGCAATCGATCGCAGCTCCTAGTCGTCAGCCCCTTGGATTTGCTGGATGCGATCGCTCAAACTACTTTGGCGAGAGGCCAGCCGCGCTTTACCCGCCGCCGCCCAATCTTGCAACATCTGAATTTGCTCCTTCGCCGTACGAGCCAAGGGCACAATTTGACTGATGGCCACCACAATATCGTCCGTGACAAAATCGCGCCCTTCACTAAAGCCCAGATGCATCGCTTCAATTAGACACTGTTCAATTTCCGCCCCGGAAAAGTCTGGGGACTCGTAAGCCAGCCGGTCCAAATCGTAGGTGCGCACCCCTTGGGGACGCAGACGATTGAGATGCACCTCGAAAATGGCCCGCCGCTCGGCACGGTTCGGCAAACCCACAAAGAAGATTTCGTCAAAGCGCCCCTTCCGCAATAGCTCCGGCGCCAAGCTCTGAATATTCTCTGCCGTCGCCACCACAAATACCGGGGTACTCTTCTCCGCCATCCAGGTGATAAAGGTGCCAAATACCCGAGAGGACGTACCGGCGTCTCCCTTGCCCCCCAGCCCAGCAAAGGCTTTATCAATTTCGTCAATCCACAGCACACAGGGAGCCAACGCCTCCGCCAGCTGAATCGTTTGGCGAGTGCGCGATTCCGATTCCCCCACCAGCCCACCAAATAGGCGACCCACATCCAGGCGTAACAGCGGTAAATGCCAATGGTGGGCGATCGCCTTGGCGGTTAACGACTTACCGGTGCCCTGAATGCCCACCAGCAGCAGTCCCTTGGGATGGGGTAGCCCGTATTCGCGCGCCTTTTCGGAAAACGCCCCACCCCGCCGCAGCAACCATTCCTTTAAATTATCCAGCCCGCCAATATCAGAAATTTGTTCCTTGGCTGGGTAAAAATCCAAAATTTGGGTTTGGCGAATGGACTGGCGCTTTTCGTCTAGGATTAGCTCCACCGAAGCCTGGTCTAGGCTGCCCTTGGCCGCGATCGCCCGTCCCAGAACCCGCCGCAGTCGCTCAATGGATAATCCCTGGCTGGTGCGCGCGAGCTCATCCAACGCCTGGTCGCTGAGGCTTGCTCCCATACCCATGGCCAACCGCTGAATTTCCTCACGCACTTCCTGCCGGGTGGGCAGCGGAAACTCCGCCACCGTTAACACCTCCCGCAACTCATCAGGAATCGCCACCTGGGGAGCCACAATCACAATATTTTTCGGCTGGGACTTTAGGCGGCGAGCCAAATTTCGCAGCTTGCGAGAGACGGCAATATCATCCACAAACCGCTGGAAGTCGCGCAGGATAAAAATTGCGGGAGCAGCTTCCGGCAGCTTTTCCACAAACTCCAGCGCCTGAACGGGATTACGCCGTCCAACGCCGTCGTCGTTAGCCGTATTCTGATAGCCGTCAACAAAATCCCACACGTAAACGGCGCGGTTGCCCTGGTCCTTGGCTAACTGGGTAATCACCTTCTCCAGACGCTCTTCTTCCGACGTGGGCACATAAATCAACGGATACCGCGCCCGCAGCAGTAATCCAAATTCTTCGGTGAACCCCATCTCCTCTTTCCCCTAAGCCCTTTAATTAGCCTAGCGAGATCATTGAATTCCAAGTGATTCCCAGTTACAGGCTTTGAAATACCCTATCAAATATTTATAAAGGCGAATATTTTTGAAGGGTTTTTAACTAGAAGGTGGTAACAACTGGGAGGATTCCTGAGGTGGTGAATCCCCTGGGGCGGGCTCGGGCGATCGCTGGATCAAACCAATCATCACCGCAATCACAATGCCCACGGTGACAGCGCCCATTAATCCAAGAAATATCATCCCTCCCGGACTCGATTCAGCATCGTCCGTTGACTCCGTTGATTCCGATGGCGCGACTTGGGGAGTATCCGCGATACCTCGGCTGGTATTGCCTTGGCTGGAGAGGCGGTCAGCGGGCTTGTGGGACTTTTTTACGCCACTTGCCTCCAGTGCTGCCGTTTGAGCTGCCTTTAAACACCCTAAGCCTGGCACTGAGGCGAAGTAGGTAAGGTGATCGCAAGCGGGGTCTGGCAGGATTTTTGGCTGGGGCGATCGCGACGAATCCACCCGTTTAATACTTTCCAAAGTCACCGCAATATCGTTGGGCTGCTTCACAAACACCGTATCCACCACCGTATCGATGGTTTTGCCCAAAAACTTGGTGAGGGTGCCCATCAGCTTGGGCGATAGTTCACCGTTTGCGTCCTTGGCTTGGGGGGACAGGGAGCGATCGCCCGCAATGATGGTGTAGGGGACGCCAGGGTCAGGATTTTTTCCAATGGCGGCAATAAAATCCGACTGCACATTCATCTGGTCCAGGCTAATAACGCTATTGTCAAAAGTATCTAGCAGCTTAGCCACGGTGCCCGCCGGCCAAAACATGGTCGAGAGACTATTGAGCCCAAAAGTTAGGGACGTAAATGCCCAATCCTGCACGGCGGACCAGGGGGATCCCCCGTTGGGGGTGCCGAACATACTCAGGTGCTGGACCATATCCTTTCCCCCCTCTTGCTCGATAAACCAGCGAGATACCAGCCCTCCCATGGAGTGGGCAATAATGTGAAAGTTTTTGCCGTGTCCCGCGCCGAGACCCACCGCCTCCAGGCGCTCCCGCAGCTTTTTGCCGTTATCTTCAATGGGCGTGTTGAGATTTTCGTAGTCAAACGCCAGCACCAAATCATAGCCGCCGTCGCCCACCAGCCCCACGTCCCAAATGCTGGTGACCATACTGGCTGTGTCGCCAACAATGCCGTGGATGTACATCACGATAGTGTCGGCAGCAGCGACCTGGGCTTTTACGTGGGGCACGTCGATGTGGTAGACGGGCTTAGAATCAGGATCGGTTCCGGGGGTGACCGCCGCTAGTTGGGGGTAAGCGTCGAAGGATCCTACGAGGCGATCGCTCACCAGTTTTTGAAAGAAAATCTTCATTGAGCCCGTCAAGCTACGGCTGTTAATTTGGGGCTCCGGCAGCTTATCAATGGAGATTTCTGTGCATTCACCGTCCTCGCTACATTTCCCGTAGCCCACCGGCACAAAAAAGTCACCCTCTTTGCCCAGGGCCAATACCTTTTCGTTATCCGCTAGTTGGGCATTGACCGTTAGTTTTAAGGGATCTTCAGCGGTAACGGTTTCAGGATTGGGGCAGGAGGAAATTTCCAACACGCTTAAGCCGGGGTCGCTGCCACGGGTATTGGAAAATTGGAAAGCCCCCGTCACTGACTGATCCGTGCGCAAAATCGCAGGCATTGTCGCTCCCGCATCCACATCTCGCGACACCACTGCGGCGCTAGTGAGGCTCGCCTCCGCCCGTAGCCTGCCGTGGGGTTGAACGGTAACCTGATCCTCCAACAGTTCCACGGTGCGCCCATCACCGATCGCTAAAGACTCCTGGGGACGCACCACCTCGGCCGCCACCTGCAACGTAATCCAATCATCGGCTCGGCGCTTACTGGGCATGACCTTGCGAGTGCCCACGCCTCCCATCAATAGCTCCAGGGTGCCTGCCTCCCCTGGCACGTCGCGGGTGGACGGCGGCGGCGCATCAAGTCCCTCTTGCACCATTAAGCTGGCGTCAAAATCCGTGGTGCTGATAATCACCTTAAACACGTCTCGGGTCACGGTAATGCCCGCCGCCAGCATCGCGTCGTCAATGCCCAGGGTGATGTCCTCTTCCACCGTTTGTCCCGGCTCCAGGCGAATACTGCGATCGCCCTCCCGATGCTGCTGGAAAAAGGAGCGGTCAATGGAATAATCGCTGCTGAGGGTCAGCACGTCGCAATACAGAGTGCCACCGCTATTGTTGGTCAACCGCAATAAAATATCGGGGCTAACCCATTCGCCATCGTCCAATTCATAGGACAGCAGCACCTCTCCAGATCCAGTCTCCAATGGCTCTTGCAGCGCGCCATCCAGGCTGTATTTCAGGATAGTTAGGGAAAGATCATCGGGCTGGATT
>CALCTI010000641.1 GCA_937894105.1 uncultured cyanobacterium | reverse complement strand
TTAACGGTCAACTTAAATCGACGGCTAAAATTGGTAGCTACAACCGTTGGCAGAAAAGCGTCATTGACGAAACAGCTGTCCGCCGAAGCTTTTTAAATTTCACCAATTTAAACTCCACCAACAAAGTCAAAGAAAAATGCCCACAATGAGCCTTAGAAACCAGGGCGACAAAGTCACCATTTGAGCGTTCGATCTTCGTCGATTATTCCACTGACCCACAACTTCGAATCCTGGTGTAAGATAGCTGAATTAAAAAATAGAATTTAGCCTTATTAGCTGTTTATTGCCCTAATTTCTCGGTTAATTCTTTTTAGTAATCTGGCAGTAAAGGCAAAAGCAAAAGTAACTTTACCCTTGCTCGTCATTACAACTTTAATCTGAGTTTACTTTTTAAAACCTATAAAAAACGGTGTTTCTAGCCTGTCCCTTACTTTCCTAGCAACCCGTGACCACCACACCTGAAGCGTCTGTCATTTCTCCTAACTCCTTCGCCCCAGAGGTGCCCGAAATCAACCGTCAGTTTATTGCCATTCTCGATTTTGGCTCCCAATATTCTGAGCTTATTGCCCGGCGTATTCGCGAAACGGAAGTTTATTCCGAGGTGTTGTCCTATCGCACCACGGCTGAACAGCTTGCCCAGCTTGCTCCCAAGGGCATTATTTTGTCTGGCGGTCCCAGTTCCGTATACGACTCCCACGCGCCAGTGTGTGACCCCGATATTTGGAAGCTAGGAATTCCGGTGTTGGGAGTTTGCTACGGTATGCAGCTAATGGTGCAGCAGCTGGGTGGACGGGTGGAGTCGGCGGAGCGGGGGGAATATGGTAAGGCGGCGTTTTTTATTGACGATCCCACCGATTTGCTCACTAACGTGGACGACGGCACCACCATGTGGATGAGCCACGGAGATTCCTGTACGGTGCTGCCTAAAGGGTTTGAGCTGTTGGGGCATACGGCGAATACGGCCTGTGCTGCGATCGCCCACCATGATCGCAAGCTATACGGCGTCCAGTTTCACCCGGAGGTGGTCCACTCTAAGGGGGGGCTGGCGCTAATTCGAAATTTTGTTTATCACATTTGCCAGGCTCAGCCCACTTGGACCACGGAAGCGTTTGTGGAAGAGTCCATTCGGGAAGTGAAAGCCCGGGTGGGAGACAAGCGGGTGTTGCTGGCATTGTCAGGGGGAGTGGATTCGTCCACGCTGGCGTTTTTGCTGCACCGGGCGATCGGCGACAAGCTCACCTGCATGTTTATTGACCAGGGCTTTATGCGCAAGGGCGAGCCGGAACGGTTAATGAAAATATTTAAGGAAGAGTTTCGGATTCCGGTGGAATACGTGAATGCATCGGAGCGGTTTCTGGCGCGCATGGTGGGAGTGGCAGATCCCGAAGAAAAACGGAAGCGCATTGGGCACGAGTTTATTCGGGTTTTTGAGTCGGAGTCGAAGCGATTGGGGCCCTTTGATTACTTGGCTCAAGGGACCCTTTATCCCGATGTGATTGAGTCGGCGGATACCAATGTGGACCCGAAAACAGGCGAGCGGGTGGCGGTTAAAATTAAGAGCCACCATAACGTGGGCGGCTTGCCGGAGGATTTGCAGTTTAAGCTAGTGGAACCTTTGCGGAAGCTGTTTAAGGATGAGGTGCGCAAGGTGGGGCGATCGCTAGGATTGCCAGACGAAATTGTGCGCCGCCAGCCGTTTCCTGGTCCTGGTTTAGCCATTCGCATTTTGGGTGAAGTAACCCCAGCGAAGCTAAAAATCCTGGGCGACGCTGACTTGATTGTGCGTCAGGAAATTAATCGCCATGGGTTGTACCACGATTTTTGGCAGGCGTTTGCGGTGTTGCTGCCGGTGAAAAGCGTTGGGGTAATGGGGGATAAGCGCACCTATGCATACCCCATTGTGCTGCGCTTTGTGTCCAGCGAGGACGGTATGACGGCGGACTGGTCCCGGGCTCCCTATGAGCTGCTGGAGCTAATTTCTAATCGAATTGTTAACGAGGTGGAGGGCGTCAATCGAGTGGTTTATGACATTACATCGAAGCCCCCCGGAACTATTGAGTGGGAGTAACCATTGGATGAGGGTCACGGAGAAAAATCACTAAAAAAAAGCTGAATAAAAAAGCCAAATAAAAAAAGCCAAATAAAAAAAGCTGAGCAGAGAGAGCTGAGTAGAAATAACTGAGTAGAAATAACGGGTTAAAGAATAGGGCCTTTGTTTCTGTGATGGCTTTTGCAAGACCCTTTGCAAGGATTTCTCGTTTGCTTTTTGGGATTGTTTTTGTAGTTGTTTTTGTAATTTTTTTGGGATTGTCCTATGCCACCAAATGGGTTGACTTAGGGGTTGACGCCCTCAAAATTTTTTCGGTTTTTTAGCGATTGCTCCAAATTTTAGGGCGATCGCGCGGCCGCTGTGGTAATTACAGTGGGAAGTGTTTTCTGTGGAAAACTCGGGTATTCCTGTGGAAAACTGTGGAAAATCTGTGGAAAACCTGTGGATTGTGCTGGAGAGGATTCTGAAAAGGGGCGTTAAGGGGAGGCGATCGCCGGAAAAGCCATCCTGCGAATTATCCGTAAGTTTTCCTTCCCAATTGCCCATTCCTTGCCCACAGAATCGCCTATACAGTTCTCGATAAAATTGTGAGTAGAAGCGCCAATAATGCCCTCGATGTAATCTTCGCGACCATTGCCGATCAGGCTATATTGAATGCTGCGAATTGAATTCTCCGATTTTTGATTTTTCGAGCTTTAACGTTTCGTTTTCGCAATTTTTCCACTGACTTACCTATGACGTCTACTTCTAGCGCGATCGCCCCCTCCGGCCCGTTAATGATTCAACCGGTCACCAGCGACGACGATTTGCAGCAGTTTTTAGACGTCCCCCAGGCAATTTACGGCGATGATCCCAATTGGGTGCCGCCCATTCGCAGTGATATTGCTAAGCAACTGACACCGGATGGGGCGTTTCGCGCCTATGGCAAGCTTCAGGGATTTATTGCGAAACGGGGTGATTCCCTGGCGGGGCGCATTGTGGCGTCGGTGACTCAGCGATTGGTGGATCGGGACGCCTCCCCCATCGGACTATTAGGATATTTTGAATGTGAGGCCGATCAGGCGGTGGCGG
>CALCTI010000640.1 GCA_937894105.1 uncultured cyanobacterium | reverse complement strand
CGCCGGACGATTCACCAATGCCCGTGCCAAAGCTACCCGCTGCCGTTGTCCCCCCGATAACTGCGCCGGATACCGCCGGGCAAAGGACTCCATCTTCACCAGTGCCAGAGCATCCCGCACCTGGTCTTCCAGCTCCGCTTTTGTTAAACCTTTGATTTTTAACCCGAACGCCACATTATCCCAAATTGTCATATGACCAAAGAGGGCATAGCTTTGGAACACTGTATTGACCGGACGCTGGTTCGGCGGCACGTTTAGCATTGACTGCCCACGCACCAATACTTCCCCTGCTGACGGCGTTTCAAACCCCGCAATTAGCCGCAGAGTCGTCGTTTTGCCGCAGCCTGAGGGGCCTAAAATGCTAAAAAATTCCCCTTGTCCAATGGTTAAATCAACCCCTCGAACAGCGGTCTCACCGTTGAAAACTTTAAAAACCTTGCGTAGTTCAACGTCCGATCCCGTTTCCGTCAGCGCGACGTTCTGTGATTGCAGAGTTGTTTGGGACATGGTTCCAGTTGCACAAAGTAGAAAGAAGGATGCGTACAATTTGCAACAAAATTGTGCCTAGCCAGTTGAATGCTTCAACTAAGTGGCAGGAATCGCGATGAGAATGTGCAAACGACGTTCATATCCTAACAAGGATAACCTAACGTTTCAGACCCACATCACACTGCTTATCAGACAGTAAAGCGCCAGTGAATTGCATGACTCAAACTCAAAAAACGTCAGGCGTTGCCCCCGAACTCTATGAATATCTTTTGTCAGTGTCTCTGCGGGAGCCAGATATTCTCCGAAAATTGCGCGAAGCAACCTCCAAGCGTCCCGGTTCACAGATGCTAATTTCCCCGGATCAGGGACAATTTATAAATTTATTGCTCCAAATTATGGGAGCGAAGAAAATTCTAGAAATCGGAACGTTTACGGGGTATAGCACCCTATGGATGGCTCTTGCTCTTCCGGATGATGGTCACATCACTGCCTGCGATATTGATGCTGATTCTGGCGCGATCGCTAAAGACTTTTGGAGCCAAGCCCGCCTTGATCACAAAATCACCTTAAAGATAGCGCCCGCGCTAAACACACTAGATGCCCTGATAAAAGGTGGAAATCAGGAGAGATTTGACTTTGCTTTTATCGACGCTGATAAGCGTAGTTACTATGAATACTATGAACGCTGTCTGAAATTAATGCGTTCTGGGGGAGTTGTGGCGATCGATAATGTTCTCTGGAACGGTCGAATTATCGATCCTCAATCAAAGGATAAAAGAACTCAAGCTTTAAGAATTTTAAATACCAAATTACGAAACGACCACCGAATTGAGCTGAGTATGCTGACACTTGGCGATGGTTTGACCCTTCTACGAAAAAAATAAAGCCTAAATCTAAATAAACCTGTGAAAGTACTATAGGAATATCAGATAATTCCAGAGAAAGCGCCATAAGTTTCTAGATTCGGTGGAGTGAATAGACGATGGGTCATAAATGCTTCAAAGAGAGCTTGAGTCACTCTCATGGTGGTGCAGGCTTTAAACATCTTCCTCAAACACTGTTTTCCCTGACCCCAGATATTCTCCATCGGGTTCTCTGATGGAGCATAGGGAGCAAACCTCAAACACTGCACCACCCAGTCCTTCTCCTCAAGCCCTCCATTGACTTGTTCTAAATACTGACGCCACTCTCTGGAGCGGTGATAACTCGCCCCATCCCAAATCAGCACCAGCTTGGAATTGGGATATTTCTGTCTGAGAAAGTCCATAAACTTGATGGTGGATTGGGTATTGGCTACCTCGCACTCTTGCCACTCCAAGCGGTGAGTGAGGCAATCGAGGGCTCCAAAATAGCTGCGACTCGTGCGGTAATTATTCACATCAACTTCTCGTCGATTGAGACGTTGCCCCCAACCATAGCCACAGATATCTCCTCCAGACACATGGCATTCGTCTTCAACGAACACCTTGATTGCCCCAGACTGAGTTTCTCCTCGATGCTCCTCTAGCCAACAGGCGATCTTTGTATTGTGCTCCTGCACCAGTGCTCGATTGCGTTTGGGACTTTTTTTCTCCCTTTGTGCCAACTCATTCCTGCTGCTTTGAGTAGCTCATAGTAGCTGGCAAGAGACCGATAGCTCACCCCATAATGGGACTCTATATACTCAATCAATTCTTCTAAAGCCAAGGTATCTCTCGATTTGAGCCAATCGATGACTTCTGCCCGTTGAGATGGGCTCAAGTAGCCTTGACTTCCTTTGTGAGCCAATCTCAGCCCCCTAACCCCATCCGCTTGATATCGCTGTTCCCAGTGACTGATGTAGCTCGACGCCACGCCCAGAATCATCTGAATTTCCCGATGCTTCAGTCCCTGAAGACGCATCTGAACCGCCACAGCTCGCTTCAATTCTCGAGAGTCTGGATTATGGGCGATAAATTCCTCAAGAGTCATCATGAAATGGGGAAAAGCTTCATCCTCTATTATCTCTCAAATCATTTAGGAATGCTATAATGTCAAGCCCAGGTAATAAGTGATGATTCCCTGAAATGCTCTCCTATGTGACTTGACGACAGGATGCATACCAGCATGCCGTAGGAGTTTTGATCCCTGATTCGGTGCGTTGGCATGCACCCTAAGCAAAGATGGATTTCATTATCACACAAGAGGGTTTCATTTAACCAATAAAACAGCCATCCCAGCAAAGCTAAGTATGGCTGTTTTACTTTTATTAATAGCCCTGGCATCGAGCTATTTTGACAAGGACC
>CALCTI010000639.1 GCA_937894105.1 uncultured cyanobacterium | reverse complement strand
AATGCCATCACATCCTTAAACGCAACGAATACCAGCAGGCTCTTTTTCAGTTCATCGCCAGCGGGTGGGTCGATCTCCGCTCGCTTATCACTTAGAAATTCCACCAGGGACTGCATATTATAGCCCCCCATCATGGTGCCCAAAATCTCCACCCCTTTCTTGGGAGAAATCAGTGGGCTGGACACGGATTCCTTGGCGATCGCCGCCAAAAAGTCAGCTTTCACGTAGGAGGCATCATCCACACCAGGGGGAATGCGATCGCATAGCAAATGCATCAAAAAATCTTCTTCACCGGCCGGGGGATTTTCCAGCAGCTCGCACAAATCGCTAGTTTGCTGAGCAGTGAGGGGAAGGGCAGGTATTCCTAATGATTCCCGCTCGGCGGCGTGCTGACGATACGCATTCAACATGGGATGGACTCTCTTCTCTTACTGAAAGGATAAATTGCGATGAACACATCGAGGTCTTGCTGAGCAGCAGCGCCAATTCAACGCAATTTTGATCAATAGTCTAGGACTTTGGGGACGGGGTCCGCTAACTACTCAATTGCCGATCATCTCGGCTAAATCTGCCCAAAAACCCTCCAAAAAGCAGAGTATTTGCGGCAGTAACTGAGTCGATATGCAAACAATTTACCCAAGTCTGTTCACAGTGGACAATTAGTAAAGTCACCACTTAATAACAGAGCTGAGCACGACTGCTTTTCAGTTCCCCCGTCCCAGTACCAGGGTGATGATAAGGAAACTAATGGTAATTTTTGGATATCAGCGCTACGAACTTGCCCGGCAAGGTCAAAATATGCCGAGTTAATCACATTTATAATCCTGCGGTATCCCCCCAGCTACAGGGAAACTGCCTGCTGGGCGCTTGAGTCCAGACGCGGTGATGATTTTGGTGGTTTCAGACCGTCGCTATGGTCAACGGGAAGCTGAATGATAAACGTTGTGCCTTGCCCTTCCTTGGACAGGCATTGAAAGTGTCCGCCGTGCTTTTCCGTGACAATTTGCTGACTAATTGACATACCCATGCCTGTGCCTTTGCCTTCGGATTTTGTTGTGAAAAAGGGCTCGAAAATTTGTTGCTTCACTGATTCGGGAATTCCGGGACCATTGTCGGCGATCGTAATTTCCACCCACTGATCATTTTCGATTAATCGACTGGTGATCGTAATTCGATAGTCTCTGTTCGAACGGCTGCTTGAACTAGGATCGTTCGCTGTCTTGGAATTATTGTTCTGCGAACTCTCTAGTCGCGATCGATAAACCTCCTCAAGGGCCTCAATGGCATTAGCCAAAATATTCATAAACACCTGATTTAACAGTCCTGGATAACACTCCACCTCTGGTATCTCACCATACTCTTTAGTAATTTGAATACTAGGAGACTCAGGGCTGGACTTTAGGCGGTGCTTTAAAATCAGCAGCGTGTTTTCAATGCCCTCATGGAGGTTACTAATAACTACTTGGCTATCGTCGATCCGAGAGAAATTACGCAGAGAATTGACGATTTCTCGGATTCTATTACTTCCGATCGCCATTGAATCGATAATTTGACTTAGATCCTCTTGAACGAACTCTAAGTCTAAATCTTCCGCCTTCTCTTGAATCTCTTCTACCGGTTGGGAATAGTGGCGCTGATACAGTTCCAGTATTTCGAGGATATCTGCAGAGTGCCCGCGCAAATAATTTAAATTACTAGAAATAAACCCTAGGGGGTTGTTAATTTCATGGGAAATGCCCGCTATCATTCCCCCTAAACTGGACATTTTTTCACTTTGAACAAGCTGAAGTTGATTTCTTTTCAGCTCTGCCAAGGTTGAATTAAGAACTGCGTTACTAGAAATTTTCTCTTCTAATAGCTGCGAGGTAAATATGGTGTATGCGTTAAACGCCTCAGCTAGTACTCCCACTTCGTCTGAGCTAGAGAATGGAATTTTGACGCTAAACTCCCCCGCTTCGATCGATTTTTTTGTCAGAGTCGTCATCTCTTTTAGGGGGCGCATCAAGGAGCGAGTAACCCAAAAGAGAAGGGCTAAGCCCATCAACCCCGAGAGGCTAGCGCTGCCATAAATAATGCCAAGTTGCACTTGGCTTGCGGAAGAGTATAGCTCGATCACTTCTTCTTGCTCTTCTTCGGTTGCGCTGATTAACGCACTCATTTTGTCAGTAAAACTGTCAATTCGAACTAACCACAAAGCCTGGTTGAGCCTTGAAAGACGATCAGTTAAGTAAGAGGTTTCGGGATCTGGGAGATTGTTGTCTAACTCCTTGAAAAACAACCTCACCTCGCTCAAATAATTTTGGACCAGTGGCTTATATTCTTGGTTGAGCTGCTCTGCAATTTGAGCTTCTGACTCTGTGGGCAAAAAGCCTTGAACGTTCTCTTCCTCCTCTTCTTCCCCAAACTCATCCGAATTCAATAGGTTATTCCACTTTACTTCGAACTCTACAAAGTCCTGACGCAAATAGCTTAGGGTCATTAAAATCCTAACCTTGGAGATTTCCGAAGGGGACCGTAGCCAATTTGAAATAGCAAGGTGATGAATCAGTAAACGGTCAACACTGCTTTGGACGTGATGAACATCTTCAAGATCTTCGAGCACCTCAAGCTGGGCACTCTGCGCTCGACTTTCAATTTGCCGCGCCCAAGAAAATCCTATGCCAACTCCGGTGAAGCTTATTCCCAAGGCAACACCGTACACCACCATCATTTTGGTGCTCAACGATCGCCCCACAGGGCGAAGGCGCCACTGTTTAAGCCACCCTTGCCCTGCTTGAGACCACTGCCCAGGGTTTAAAGGGGGATTAGATTTCTCAGGAGAGGGAGCCATAAAAGCAGTTGTCGAATAGGAGCGAGGTGGTGCGAGTCCACTGGTTGCTATGTGACTAAACGCGCCCCTTAAGGATTTTTATTGCGCTCAATCCGCTGGGTACTTGGCGATTTTCTTGCCTAGAGCTTATTAATGTTTATAGATCTTATTAAAGTTTTTACCTATAAACAATAACGTCCAAAATTTTTTAATAAACCCTTTCTAGCGAAGTATTTTTTTTTTCACAACTTTTGGTACGGGATCGCAACAACGTAAGCGGCGATCGCTGCTCCAGCTAGGGTGGTAAATGCGGCGGCAAATAGGGTTGTAATTTGTAAGCTGATGGCGGTCAGGGGCGGGATTTGTCCCAGGAGCTGACCGCTGAGAAAAAGGGGGATGGTGGTGATGCCTGCGGTGATCAGTCCGTTGAGGATTGGAATCACTCCCTGGCGAATGGCGTGGCGGCGGCGATCGCCCCAGGTGATACCAGGAGGGGCGGCGTTGGGGGGCTCCGGTGCGTCATCATTATCCCAATCCCAGCCGTCTACCCAGTCACTGGGCGATAGGCGAGTCTGCGATTGCGGGGGTTGGTTTTGCTGTTGATGTGGTGGCTGGTCGTGCTGTTGGCGCTGCTGGTGAATTAGGGCTTGGTTGAGAATAAGAGCGGTTTGGGCGGCGCCGTGGCTGGCGGGGGTAGCGATCGCCGCTGAAATGGCAAACCATAGCAGGGGCGAGTCCCATGGGGCGGGTTGTAAAATCACCACAACGATGATGGTGGTGCTGAAAAGTAATGCTCCTCCCAATCCCAAGGCGATCGCTCCGTACACCCAGCGCGGTAGCCCTTGCACCTGTTTATAAATATTGAAAACCCCCAGGGCAATAACGGCGGTGGTAATAGCTAACGCCCACAGGATGTTTTCACCGTCGCCAGCGATCGCCAGCAGGTATCCCAACCCCGCCAGCTGCAAAATTGTGCGCACCCCCGCCGTTAGCCACTGACGCGTTAGCCCCAAACCCAATGCCGCTGATAGGGCGATCGTTAACCCAAAAAATCCTAAGGTGATCACCAAATCAAACGGGGTTAAAGTCATAGGTATTTCTTCGACTTAGCAGAATTTCGCAAAATGGGGCGTGGGGTAGGGATCAAAGAATTGTGGCTGACCTTTACCGCCTTTAAAGAAAAAATTGCTGTAGGATACAGGCACAGAAATCCATGGCTCGATGGATTGTTTTTGTCGGAATGCCTTGCGATCAGTGCTTTCCAATACTTTTTGCACGTTTCCTAAGTAATCCTCGACGCTTTTCAATGCACACCCTGTCCCGTAGGTGGCCATGACTCAACCCCCAATTCCAGCCTTTAACTTAACCCGTCAGTTTGCCGATACGCTTCAGACGGAGGTCACTGCCGCCGTTGGTGAGGTGCTGGCATCGGGGGGATACATTGGCGGTCCAGCGGTGACTGCGTTTGAGGCGGACTTTGCTGCATACCACGGCACGGCTCATTCCCTGGGCTGCAATTCTGGAACTGATGCATTGTATTTAGCCTTTCGGGCGCTGGACATTGGTCCTGGCGATGAGGTGATTACGACGCCCTTTAGCTTTATTGCCACCGCTGAAACGATCGTGGCAGCTGGGGCGACGCCGGTTTTTGTGGATATTGATCCGACCACGTTTAATTTTGATTTGGACCAGGTGGCGGCGGCGATTTCTCCGCGCACCAAAGGAATTGTGCCGGTGCATTTGTTTGGGCAGTCGGTGGATATGACTCGGCTGATGGGCATTGCCCAGGCTGGCAGCGAAGATATTGGTCAGAAAATTTGGGTTGTGGAAGATTGTGCCCAGGCGACGGGGGCCCAGTGGAATGGGCGCAAGGTGGGAAGTTGGGGGGCGATCGGTTGCTTTAGCTTTTATCCCACGAAAAATCTGGGTGGCTGCGGTGATGGGGGCGCGTTGACTTTTAATGAGCCCGCATGGGTGCCTAAGCTAAAAATGTTTCGAGAGCATGGTATGAGGCGGCGGTATTATCACGATGAAATTGGGTTAAATAGTCGCCTTGATGCGATTCAGGCGACGGTGTTGAAAATTAAGCTGCGGTATTTGGATCGGTGGAATCAGGCGCGGACGGCGATCGCCCAGCGCTACCAAACATTATTGGAAGGCACGGACGGTATTCAGCTACCCCAGGCAACGCCAGGGTCAACGCCGGTGTGGAATCAATACACCATTCGCTTAGGGGACGGGCGATCGCCAGACTTGCGCGACAAATTACGATCCGCGTTACAAGAGGACGGCATTGGTTCTGGGGTGTACTATCCGTTGCCGTTGCATTTGCAGCCGGTGTTTAGCACGTTGGGATATCAGCCGGGACAGTTGCCCGAGGTGGAGCGGGTGGCGAACCAGGTGATGGCCTTGCCCATGTTCCCGGAGTTGGAGCCGGCGGAACAGGAGCGGGTCGCGGAGCGGCTAAAGCATCACTGGGCGGCGCTGGTGGTGCCCCAATTGCAGTTGACTTAGGAAACGCTGCCTGTGTTCGATTCCCCGTCTAGTCAGCCTGACCTTCCGGCGATCGCCCCCGATGCCACCCCGCCACGCTATTCCCTGATCGTCCCCATTTATAACGAGGAAGATAATTTACCGGAGCTATATCGGCGTATTTCTGAGCTGGCGGATCAGTTGGATGGGCCCCTGGAGCTAATTTTGGTGGATGATGGCAGTCGTGACGCGTCTTTGGAAATTTTGCGATCGCTCCATGCCCAGGATCAGCGGGTGATCTACTTGGCGCTGGCGCGGAATTTTGGGCATCAAATTGCCGGCAGCGCTGGGATGGATGTGGCTCGGGGGGCGGCGATCGCCATTCTCGATGCGGATTTGCAAGACCCGCCGGAGCTGATTTTGGAAATGGCGGAACAGTGGCAGGCGGGCTATCACGTGGTGTATGCCCAGCGGGTGAGCCGACACAGGGAAAGTAAGCTAAAGAGGCTATTGGCGTACGGATTTTATCGGGTGCTGAAGCGTCTTGCCGATATTGATATTCCTACGGATACGGGTGATTTTTGCCTGATGGATCGGGCGGTGTTGGAGGTGTTGGTGCTAATGCCAGAGCGGAATCGGTATTTGCGTGGGTTGCGATCCTGGGTGGGGTTCAACCAAACGGCGGTGCAGTTCCATCGCGCCCCGCGCCATGCGGGAGAGGTGAAGTATACGTTTCGTAAGTCGCTAAATTTGGCGATCGATGGGCTGGTGTCCTTTTCAAAAGTGCCTTTGCGATTGTCCACTTATTTGGGATTATTTTCGGCGGTGGTGGCGTTGATTATGGCGGCGCTAGTGTTTTATTGGCGGGTTACCCAGGCGAATTCTCCGGTGACTGGGTTTGCAGCGATCGCGATCGCGATTTTCTTCCTAGGAGCCGTCCAATTGGTCAGCATCGGCATTTTGGGTGAATACATCGGGCGCATTTACGAAGAAGTGAAAGGACGACCGCTTTACACCATAAAAGAACGAAGCCTGCCTAATTCTTAGACAAGCCTCAAAAATACTTTTAATTAATGGAAACGCGGGAATTTATTCACGCAGTTTCCATTAATTCAGGGGTAGCGCCTCGGCTGTAAGGATGCTCTCCCCCCTGTCCCATATAGCTCATGGGGTTTGAGGCGAGCCGCCCTTACCTTTTGGGCACTACCAATTCAGGAATAGAGATGCCTCGAGGAGCACCGTTTTGAAACCCTTGAGAAAACAGGACCGTAAGGCTATCGATCCTGAGGGGTGTAAAAACGCAAGATTTTGTTCAAGGTTTTGTCTATACTTTTCCATAGATAAAACTCTGAAACCTATACCCTGAAAGGGATGCGTGGTAGTCAACGGAACTATAAGGCTTTCAGCGATTCCCCGCCCCCCCCCGGATCCAAAAATTTCTACCAGCGCCCTACTTAGCAAAACGAATATCAAGGGTTCCCATATAGGTTTGCATCCCTGCATCTTGAACTGGGAAAACAAACGCATCCTCATCGGATTCATTGTGGTGGGAATGCCACAAACCCGGCGGCGTCACAAATACCCCATGGGACTCCCACATCATCTTGGTGGGATTAACAATATTGCCATCCTTGTCCAAGGATTTTCCAATCAAAGTATAGGTATTCCCTTTGGCAAATACGCCTAAGTCCAAAGCCACAGAATTATGGCGGTGGGGCTTTTGGGCAGAGTGGGGCGGCACCAGGTTGTAAAGGGACCACATGGTATGGGTGGCAGTGCGGGTATCAGCGCTAGCAGGGTTCCCCAAAATGACCCCATTGCGATTCAGCTTGCGACGGATTCCCTCTTCTCGAATGCGATTAATCTCGCCGTTTAGATACTCACCCGAATAAAACGCCGGCTTGAAACGGGGGGCGCTAGGCTGAACGCCCAGATAAGCCAACATCGGTCCATCGTGAACCCAATACAGAGCACTGTCGTCATCTGCTCGATGGGTGGCTCCACCATTGGCAGGCAGGGTAAAAGAATCTCCTGCTGTCCATTGAATCGTTCCATATTCGGTCTCCGTGGAACCGCTACCCCGCATCACGTAAAACACTTCGGAGCTGCTGCCGGCGTGGGAGCGAATGGTGTGACCGGGGGTAATGGAAATGTAATGGGCCAGAAGATTAGGGGTGGTGGCTGGGTAGGGCGTTTCCAGGTCCGCCGACAGGTCGAGGGGGATAATTGCTGTTTGTCCTGTTTGGTGCAGGCTGGGGGGAAATGCCCGAATAGGGACATCGGGAATGCGAGGATTGGCCGCTTTGTGGTACTCCCAGCTTAGGGCGGACGCTTCCCAGTTTTGGTTGCTGAAGGTGGCGCGATCGCTGACGGTGGTTGCTTGACGGATCGGATTAACG
>CALCTI010000638.1 GCA_937894105.1 uncultured cyanobacterium | reverse complement strand
GATCAGGTGATGACCGTCGGTGATAACTTCAACGACTATGAAATGATTCGCTATGGCTGGCCTTTGGCATGTTTCCCCAGTTATGGCTAGTGGCGGCGGTGGTGGCGATCGCGGCGGCAATTCTGGAAACCGTTTCCTTTGTGGGCATTGACAATTTAACGGTGCCCCTTGGCAGCGCCGGTCTTGCCTATGGACTGGTGCACTGGCTGGTGTAGGAACCGGTTGGCTAGGGATGAGTGGCAGGTTGGCAAAAAATAATTGACGAGTAATTGGCAGGTAATTGACAGATAATTGGCGGAACTTAATGGGCAAGATTGGAGTTAATACACTTAGCGCCGCTGCCTTGGAAACGTGCCTCCTTTAACAGTTATCGATTTTGGTCAAATCGGTTCATAATGGGGCGAAAGTTAGCATGGCAGGGACTTTCGCGGTTAACTCTAACCTGCATAGCATTGGGGGCGGTTGTGGATAGCCTAGGCAAACAACGTCAAAAGGACGACGACAGTTGGCTTGAGCGCAGTGATTTTGACGATGTGTATCGCCAAGCTTGTGGTGGCAGTATTGCCGCCATTGTGCAGGTACTAAATCACCGCTATGGCAATGACGGAGTGCGAACCCGAGCCATGTTGTCGGGGCGTACGTTGAAGCTGCTCTGTGAAGCGCCCGATGTGGACTCCCTGGAGCGGGATGATACCGTTGACCGAATTTGGCGAACGTTGGAAAATATTGCGCCAAAGGGGATTTCTCGGGTGCATTTATTTGGGCGGCTGGTGCGAGAACAGCAGCTTTTGTGGCTTGACGCCATTGAGCGTAATCCAGAACATTTGCTGTGGTCCCATCAAGGACGGTTGAAGCGTTCTCACTGGTTTCGGTGGGTATGGCGCGACTTAACGCAACAGCAGCCCAAAACTGAATTGCCAGGGCTTACCCAAAGTGAAGGCTGGACTGTTAGTGGTGAGAAGAAATCCTCCGCCCGTCCTCTAATTTTAGGGGCCGTTGGAGGAGCGATCGCCACCATTGCCCTTCTGGGTGGCGCTGCCTGGCACTTCGGATGGCTAGGATCAACCTCGGACTCAGTTCCTGCCCTCACCCCCAGCGCCGATCCCTTCGCCCAAGCGGTTCATATTGCGGAAGCGGCTTCCCTTAACGGACAAAAAGCAAACACCCGCGAAGATTGGAAAAATTTAAGTGAGCAGTGGCGAAAGGCCTCGAATTTAATGGGGCAAGTTAAACCTGGCGACACCCGCTATAAAACTGCTCAGGAGCGCCAGAGCGCTTATTTGCAAAATAGTATCGTTACTGGAAAACAAGCGGAAAAATTGCCTCCCGATTCATAGCCATGGCTGAGGCTATTCCTGCCACATTGGGTAGATGCGTTGTGAAGTACAATCTCCTACAATATTCAAAACATAAAAATAAACTGTTGAAGGGCTACGTTTGAACCCAGAAAATAAGGCATGGTTGCAGCTGATTTTCTGGACCAAAGTTTCACTTTTTCAGCTTCGAGGAATTGTTTATGATTGGGTCTGGTTTATCCGACGCCGCCTCATCTCGATCCAATGGTCCTGACAGCGCTGCAAATTTGTCAGGGGCTGACGGAGCTGACAAAAAGTCCCAACCCCTTGAACAATCCACAGAGGCTGCCGAAGAGTCTGTGATTGAACCGGTGGTTTCCCCCAGCAAGCTAATGCAGTGGTGGAGTACCCTGATGCCCCTGGCTCGGGTATTGGCGATCGCCCTGGCTGCCCCCCTCGCAGTGCTCAATGCCTGGGCGCTGGCTACCATTTTCGGCTATTTTCAATCGTTAATTGCAGTTTTATTGGTGGCGGCGCTGCTGTCATTTTTGCTGAACTATCCTGTCACGTGGCTGAGCGATCGCGGTTTCCCTCGGGGACCGGCGGCTATTTTAGTCTTTGTGCTCGCCCTGTCCGTATTGGTGAGCATCGGCGTCACCCTGGTGCCAGTGGTGATCGTCCAAGCCCAGCAGTTGGTGGCCCGACTGCCGGACTGGATTGATTCTGGGCAGCAGCAGCTGATGAACTTTAACGACAAAGTGGATATTTTTGGCTTGCCTGTCAGCCTCGACGGAGCCATCAATCAGCTAAACGATCGCCTGAAGTATGAGCTACAAAGCATTGCCGGGCGATCGCTCAATATTGCCCTGAGCCTCACGGTACTCACGGTGGTGCGGCTGGTGGACGTTATCCTTGCCGTTGTGCTGACGTTTTACCTGCTACAAAACAGCCGCGAAATTTGGCGCAGCCTGGTGAACTGGCTACCGCGCCGGTACCAAAAACCGTTCTCGTCCACCCTGCGCCTCAGCTTTCAAAATTACTTTATCGGTCAGCTTCTGATCGCCAACTGTATCGGGCTGGGGCTAATCGCCATGTTTGTGCTATTAAAAATTCCCTTTGGACTCCTATTTGGCATCACCATCGGCGCAATGGCTCTGGTGCCCTTCGGCGGCGCAGTGGGTATTGGACTGGTAACGTTTCTGGTAGCGCTGCAAAATATCAGCCTGGCGTTAAAAGCCCTGGCAGCCGCATTGCTAGTGCAGCAGGTGGTGGAAAATTTAGTTGCTCCGCGAGTGTTGGGCAGCGTCACCGGCTTAAATCCCTTTTGGGTATTCGTGTCAATTTTGACCGGCGCGCGAATTGGCGGTCTGTTGGGAGTAATTTTGGCAGTACCCACGGCAGTGGTGATTAAAGAAGCCCTAGAATTTCTTCGCAATCCCCAAAAGCCTGCTACTGAACCGGCGATCGCCCCCGTCGTTTCCATGGGCGCCATTGATCCGCCATCAATGCAAGAGGCACAGTAGGCAAGAAAAAAACAGCGACGAAAGCATCAGGAATTTATCGCAAACTTTGTGACGCTTATTGAGTCGGCAAGGGGGTTTTGTGGCGTTTAAAAAAGTGGGTTGGTCAATAGGATAGCTGCTAATTTTCCAGTCACAATAAACAGGAATCGAAAAGCAAAAAGAAACTTGCTGAAAGCTCATCGATTCCATCGCATCTTCCTAAAATACAGCCCACGGTAAAAGCTATTAAGATCAAAAAAGATAGCGAGTCATTACCCAATTACAGGCTGTTATTTTCCCTAGATTATTCGGTCGATCTCCTCACCGTATCGATCCGTTTCCCACGCAATTTTTCCTAATTTTTTCCTTAGGTTTTAGCCATGTACCGTCTATTGCAACAGAGCCTATCTCGCTCCACCATTCGCCGTTTGGCGATCGCCCTGATGATTCCCGCCACCATCGCCACCACCATTCCCAAAGCCGAAAGCAGCGAGCAAGATATTGTCCCCGTTGACGTGGTTGCGGAGGTAATGGAAGCGACGGACGAAACTCCTAGCGCCACCGCCGAGAGCCCTGAAATCCTTGAAACAGCTGTAACTCCCGAGAAAACGGCGATCGCCAATGAACATCCTCGCCAAGAAATTAGTCAGAACGGTACTTCTCGCCTGTTGCAAGTTAACCCCAATGGCGGAGGCACTTTTGATACGGTGACCGAGGCCCTGACGATCGCCCAGTCGGGAGACACCATCCAACTGGCGGCAGGCACCTACAGCGTGGAAACCGGCGAACAATTTCCCCTGATGATTCCCAAGGGCGTGACCATTATTGGCGACGAAGATGCGGAAGGAAAAGGGGTAAATATTATTGGCGGTGGTCCCTTTATTAGTCGTACCTTTGCCCGACAAAATGTTGCCATGGTCGTCACCCAAGACAATATTAAAATCGGCGGCATTTCCGTTAGTAACCCCAATATTCGCGGCACCGGTTTATGGATTGAGTCGGGCAATCCCGTGGTGCAATTTAGCCGTTTCCACCAAAGCCATCGGGACGGAATTTTTATTACTGGCAGCGCTCGCCCAATGATTAAAAACTCTCTGTTCCACAAAAATGGCGGCAATGGAATTTCCGTTGCTCGCAACGGCGGCGGCGAAATTCGCGATAGCTGGTTCCAAGACACTGGCTTCGGGTTAGCCATTGGCGGCAATGCCAATCCGAAAGTAATTAACAACCAAATTATTCACAACAACGATGGTTTGGTGGTGTCCGGCTCGGCTCGCCCGATGCTGCGGGGCAACGTGATTCGCAAAAACCTTCGCTCTGGCATGGTGGCGATCGCCAACGCCGCACCCGACCTAGGCACTGCCATTGATCCGGGGCAAAACCAATGGATTGATAACGGACAATATCACTTCCAAAATGCCACAAGGGCTGCCATTCTCGCTGTCGGAAATCAATTTAATGGGGGCTCCAATATGGGCTCAATTATTACCCGGTAGGCTAACACCTTATCGGTTCTAGATCTTATTTAATAGGGTTAAAATCCTAAATTCCAATAGGGGCGAATTCCATCGTGAGGAAAGAAAACAGCCTTGGCATGATAAATATCTGGAACCGCTTTCAAAGGTTTAATATTAGCGCCGGGGTATTGATGTTTTGCCGTCCAATATAAAGGCAACAGACGATCGCTATCAAAGGGATCAATTTGTTTAAATGGCCAATCTCTTCCGTAAAAGGGAACGAGCCATTTCAAGGCCTGATTTAAACTGCTTCCGTCATGAGATTCCACAGCCCATAAATCGTAATCAATACAGTCTGCCAGTCGCGCCAAATTGACCAAACTTTGTAAATTAAAGGCACAATAATGGGCGGTAGTAGTACGTCTTAATTCCTCTGGCTGTTCTCCCGTAGACGCAATTTGCTGCGTAATTCTTAGCTGTGAGCGCTGGAAAATATGAGACAGCGATCGCACATCATCCAGGTAGGCACAAATAGACGCTAGCTGTAAATCAAAACAGGTGCCGTGGTTGTTTTTTTCCTTTAATTCTTTTTGTCCCTGGGGACTTTCCTCAAGCCACAATCGAAATTCTGATAGCCAATCTTGCAAGCTTTTCTTATCATCTACGGTCCACTTTTCCGATCGTTCCAACAGTCGCACCGCATCTAAAAGAAAGTAAAAATCTTTAGTTTCAATAACCCCAAAATTACTCCCTTGATTATCATAGTGCCCCAGACGCACTTGGGAATATTGCAAGTGGGGATTCATCCGAGTTTCAGGGTCAATAAACCAAGTGCGAAGCAGCGCCGCCCCCCGCTCCGCATAGGCTAAATTCCCAGAAAAATACCAGGCTAAAGCCAATGTAATAGTCTCGTCAAACATTTGCTGAAGGCGGGTCCGGTCATAGCGATCGCTCGCCGGCTCGTACATGCGGGTGCCCTCCACCCGCTCCCCATCCCGGCGCACATAGGGCAGGCCATCATCGGTGTCGGGGTTGGGCCACCAGTAGGGAGCCGGATGCCAATAATCGTGAATATCACCGCTGGGGGGCAGGGTTGTTTTATAGGTCACCGAATACAAAGGATTTTCTAAGCTCTTTTCGGCAGCGGCAAACAATTGGGCAATAACCTTCTGAATCGCTGGGTCTTGATCATTCCAGCGATCGCGATTTTCCTCCAATGTTTTTTCTTTATAAGTACAGAGAGTCTCCGCTGAAAAACTCAGCCGAGCAATATTTTCATCTAGGACATCTAAGAAATTACAAATTGCAAAAACTCGCTGTTGCCCCCGATTTTTAATTGCCGCAATATCCCCCGTTTCCAAATGGGACACCCCAGAGAACAGGCGAGCAACCCAACCAACGCTTTTAAACTGAAACGCCTCATCAGACTCAACCCAAGTTTATCGTTCCCAAGGATCAAACTGCCAACGATCCCATTTACCTGGAACTTTCAGTCGCCACAACATCTCCGCCTTAGGGCGACGCCCATATCTCGCTTTTTCATTAAATCGCTCAATCGAATCTCGGCGAAATAAAATCTGCGGCTCTTCAACAGCATCAGGAACCAGATCCGGATCCAATAGATCCTGGTTATTTAAACACCGCATCATGGGAACAATAAAATATTTATGATGGGGCGCTTCCTTAACGCCTTTAACAATTTCGCTCCAAGCTTTCTCTGTCAAAAAACAGTTTCCATCCCATGGCAACACCCATTTTGCCCTTGTTTTTCCATCTAAAAGAGCCGCATTTCGAGCGCCATTATTATTCATGACGTAGCAATTTCTACTAGAGTAAGGATGCTCCAAAGCTCGATTTTTAGCGGTTTTATCTAAGGCTTCAAAGGCTTGACTATAAAAATATCCAGGCTCTGGAAAATCATTCAGATCAAACTCTAATTCTCCATACTCTGACTCAATATAAGGAATGGAAAAATAGCTTTGGTTATAGGACTTAAGCAGATCAATCAGTCTGGCTTCCTGTGCAGGATTAACAATACGATTTAAGACCCAGCGCTTTTCACAG
The DNA here is from genome assembly GCA_937894105.1 of uncultured cyanobacterium. Lineage (GTDB taxonomy): Bacteria > Cyanobacteriota > Cyanobacteriia > CACIAM-69d > CACIAM-69d > CALGDE01. The sequence continues at coordinate 1,364 of CALCTI010000638.1, read as the reverse complement.
TGGGGCAGCTCAGGCTCATGTTCTAAGAGAAAGGTAACGCTCTTAATGGTTTGTTCCGGGCTGTGGCGTGGCGGTAAATCGTTACCTAAAATTCGATATAGAACAAATGTGTCAGGTTCATTTAATATTTCTAGCTGCTGATATTCATCCTTTAAAACTTGCTGTTGAACCGGCCGGATGGGCAATCCTAACGCCAAGGTTTGTTGCCACTGTTTCTGATCCGTTAAATGGTCCGAATTAAAGATTTCACCAATGTCTTCCGCAAACTTTTTAAAACTTTGAATCCAGTGGCTGGGAGCAGCGCTGCGTAAATGGGGGCTGTGTCCGAGCGATCGCTGTAAATATCGCCCCATTCCCTCAAGTTCTCCCCCGCGATACAGCACCCAACTGAGCCATATATAGGTGTTGTATCGAACCTCCGCTTCCAAAGCCTGGATCTCTCGGGCTAACCCGGGTTGTTGAAAAAATCGATCTAGCCACGTCTGTACCGACTGGGCCTGAACCAGCGCCTGGCGAGTAGTATTGCCCCCATGCTGTCGATAAGCCACGGCGATCGCCCGCCACCATATAGACCGGCAGCCCGCCTGGGTCAACCGCAACATCAAATCCACATCATGGGACTGGCGGAGGGAGCCATCAAAACCGCCCACTTTCTCGAGCCAGCCTTTACGCACCAAAAGCCCACTTAATCGAATCGGCTTCCAGCGCAACCAGTCCACCAAATCTAAATTCGGCGCATAATCCCAAGGCGTCACCTCCCGAATACAGCGCCCGCGATCGTCTACACGCTGCCACCCAGTGTGAACACAGTCGGCCCCCTCCTGTTCCGCTAGCGCTAACTGCTGCGTCAACTTATCCGCTCGCAAAAACCAGTCATCACTATCTAAAAACGCAATCCATTTTCCCGCTGCCGCCTTAATTCCTAAATTTCGAGCCGCTGCTGACCCCTGATTTTCTTGCTTGATAACCTTCAGGCGATCGCCCCAAACCGCCAACGGTCCATCCAACGCCCCTTGAATCACCTGCTGGGTCTCATCCGTAGACCCATCGTCCACCACAATCAGCTCCCAATTTTGGCACGTTTGCTCACAGACACTTTCCAAAGCGCGACCAATCGTTGAAGCGCTGTTAAAAACCGGAATAATAACGCTAATGGAAACTGCCATAGTTACGAGATAAGTTTCAGTAAAAGTCGCTAACTTGGTTAAAAATTAAACAAATTTGAAATTAAGTAAAGCTGTACGATAACCTCATCCGCCCAGGGCACAGTCTTAATTATTGTCGGTGTCCTAGAAAAGAGCATCGCGTCCTGTTCGATAAATTTTGTGCTTCATCTCGGCGATGCCTATCTTTGGGATTTGATG
>CALCTI010000637.1 GCA_937894105.1 uncultured cyanobacterium | reverse complement strand
CTTCACCTGTAAGTTTGACGCAAATACGCAAAGATCTCAAATGGGCTCTATAGATCATCAATAGCAGTGAACTATCCCTATCGAAAATGATTGTTATAAATTTTGCTTACAGTATTAACGTTGAGCCAAAGTAGAGTCAGGCTTGTAACATTTGCCCACCTTATAAACGGTGATCGATGGGTTATGTAGCGAATAAGAGTTAGTATATCTACTGATAGTCATACCGATAAAACATGGACCGTCCTCAGCGCTTCTCCACCGTTACTCCTGGCTCCAAAAGCACCACAGCAGGTGTGCCGTGGAGAAGTAAAAAAAATCACAATCCCGCTATGGATCCTTCCCCTTGGGTGGATCCCCATGAGCTTCGCGATCGCGCCAATGTAATGGAAATTCTCGTGGCGGAAGAAGTGGAGCGGCAAATGAAGCGCTTTCCTAGTGCGCTGTTGGAATATGTCAAAGCTGTTGAAGTGGAAACCTACGCTTTGAACCGGCTTCCGCCCCTTTACGCGGCCTCCCACGAGGGGCTGGAGTATCAAAAGCAGCGGGCTATTCGTGAATTTGGAGACAAAATTAAAACCATGGTGCGCCATGCCTTTTCTGCGGTGCAGCGTGACCCCCTACGAAAATCAACGCCGCTGGTTTCGGAAGATGACCGAGCTCGCCACCAGATGATTATTGAAATGGCGGCTAAATTTCCCTCCGCTGAAGAACTGCAAGAGCAAAACGCTGAAAGTCCTGAAGACATGGAATCCCGCGAGAAAGCGGCTCGCTTCCGGCGCTCTTCTCCCTCTCGCAGCCATCGCCGTTCGAAAGCTAGCGCTTGGGGAAACCCTGACGGCTGGGATGCAGACCATCGCTATAACCTGTAACGATTAGTGCCGGCTGACGCTTGGGCGTTAACGTGAAATTTTGGGCTCCGATTAAATTTGGTCCCAGTTGACCTGTATCAGTTAACTGCCCCAATTAAACGGCGGTCTTCAGCACAAGCATCGCGGTATATTTTGATTGTCTGGTTCACTATTTGACCGGACAATTTTTGATATCCAGTTTTTGAAGATAATGGGTGCAGCCCACGGAAGCTGCCCCACAATATTTTCGTGTTGAGGATGAATTGAAACTCAGAGTTCAATTCTTTTACCTTCTTTTTACGCTCTAACTTTTTTAAGATCCATGAAGTCTGCCACCCTTGACTCGACCACGCCCATAACGTTTCCCCTTGCCGCTGTGGTGGGACAAGATGCGAGCAAACTGGCGTTGTTATTGGCCGCGGTGGACCCGAAATTAGGCGGCGTGGCGATTTCTGGGCGGCGAGGCACCGCCAAGTCGGTTATGGCGCGGGCCGTGCATGCCCTATTGCCCCCCATTGAAATTGTGGATGGCTCTTTAAGTAATTGCGATCCGCAGAGTCGCACCACTTGGGAAGACGGGCTGAGCCAAAGCCTTGACGGCATTGACGAAGACAATATCCACCCCAAAGTCGTCCCCGCCCCCATAGTACATCTTCCACTGGGCGTAACCGAAGATCGACTGTTGGGCTCGGTGGATGTGGGGCTGTCGGTGAAGCGCGGCGAAACGATTTTCCAGCCGGGGCTTTTGGCTGAAGCGAATCGGGGCGTGCTTTACGTGGATGAACTGAACTTGCTGGATGACCAAATTGCCAATTTATTGCTGGGTACTCTTAGCGACGGTCGCAACAAAATTGAGCGTGAGGGCATTAGCTTTTCTCATCCCTGCAGTCCTCTGCTGATTGCTACCTTTAATCCCGAAGAAGGCCCCCTGCGCGAACACCTGCTGGATCGCATTGCCATTACCCTTTCCGCTGACGGCGTTTTGGGCATTGACCAGCGGGTGGATGTGGTCACCCAAGCCACTGACTACGCCCGCAATCCTCAGGAATTTTTGGCGCAGTATGAGGAAGAATTGGACGGTTTGCGCACCCAGCTAATCCTGGCGCGGGAGTGGCTGAAAGATGTGACCATCAGCACCGAACAAATTGATTATTTGGTCAAGGAAGCTATTCGCGGGCGGGTGCAGGGGCACCGGGCGGAGCTGTTTGCGGTGCGGGTAGCGAAGGCTCATGCGGCGTTGGAAGGGCGCACCTCTGTTTCGGCGGGAGATTTGAAAATTGCGGAGCAGATGGTGATTGTGCCGCGAGCGACGGTGGTGGAAACGCCCCCCGATGAGCAACAGGAGCCACCCCCGCCCCCACCGGAATCTCAGGATCAGTCCGATGACCAACAGGATGATGACCAGGACGACGATGGTGAAGATGAAGATAACGACCAGGACGACGATCAACCTGATGAGCCCCCTGCATTGCCGGAGGAATTTGTCTTTGATGCGGAAGGGGTGATTATGGATGAGTCGGTGATGTATTTTGCCCAGATGGCGAACCAGCGCCAGGGTAATTCCGGATCTCGCAGCGTTGTATTTTCGGACGATCGCGGCAGATATGTGCGCCCTATGTTGCCTCGCGGTCCCGTGAAGCGCATTGCCGTAGACGCCACTTTGCGGGCTTCTGCGCCGTACCAAAAAAGCCGTAAGGCTCGGGCCCTGGCAAAAGCGGGCGTGGGTCAGCCTATTCGTCGGGTGTACGTGGAACAGTCGGATATTCGCTCGAAGCGTCTGGCTCGAAAGGCGGGGGCGCTGATTATTTTTCTGGTGGATGCGTCGGGATCAATGGCATTAAACCGGATGCAGTCGGCGAAAGGGGCGGTACTGCGGCTGCTGACGGAGGCTTATCAAAATCGCGACCAGGTGTCGTTAATTCCCTTCCGAGGGGAGCAGGCGGAGGTGTTGTTGCCCCCCACTCGGTCGATCGCGGCGGCCCGACGGCGAATGGAAACCATGCCCTGTGGCGGCGGATCTCCCTTGGCTCACGGCTTAACCCAGTCGGTGCGGGTGGGAATGAATGCGATTCAGTCCGGCGACATTGGTCAGGTGGTGTTGGTGGCCATTACCGACGGGCGCGGCAATGTGCCCTTGGGGCGATCGCTGGGGCAGCCGATGGGCGAAGACGACGAAAAACCGGACCTTAAAGAAGAGCTGCTAGACATTGGCGGCAAAATTCGCGCCACGGGAATGCAGTTTTTGCTCATCGATACCCAAAGCCGCTTTGTTAAAACCAAATTTGCAGAAGAGCTGGCCAACGCAGCGGGCGGCAAGTACTACCATCTCCCCAAAGCCAATGACCAGGCGATCGCCCAGATGGCCATGGGTGCCATTAATCGGTAAACTCTTCCGTTCCCATTACCGGTATTTCCACCACAAACGTAGTGCCCTCCCCTGGAGCGCTGTGGTAGCTGAGCTGACCACGGTGCTGATCCGTAATAATGCGATAGCTAATGGATAACACCAGTCCAGTACCTTTACCCACCGGTTTGGTGGTGAAAAACGGATCGAAAAGTTTTAAGCCAGCCCCATCTTGAATGCCAGGACCATTATCTTGAACCTTAATCATGACCGATGGCGGATTAGAGTCAGGACAATGTTGGGTAGAAATTTCAATAGTATTCGGGCGCATTTCTAGCTCCTTTGACGATCGCTCGCGGCTAAATTCTTCTAATGCATCAATAGCATTTGACAACAAATTCATAAACACCTGATTAAGCAATCCAGGATGACAGGTAACGTGAGGAAGATCCCCGTAGTTTTTTCGAAGCTGAATTTCTGGACGACTCGCATTATCCTTGAGGCGGTGGTGCAAAATCATTAAGGTGCTATCAATGCCACCGTGAATATCAACACACTTTTGGGTCGCCTCATCGAGACGGGAAAAATTGCGTAGGGACAGAACAATATCTCGAATTCTTAGGGTTCCAAAATCCATAGAATTCAGGATTTTTTCCATATCATCCTGAATAAAAGGTAGGTCTATCTCTTCAACTTCTTGCCGAATTTCTGGTGGCAATTCTGTCGAGTTTTCCTCGTATAAACTAATCAGTTCCAGAACATTTTCCCAGTACTCTCGCAGGTACTGTAAGTTACCGTGGACAAAATTTACAGGATTATTAACTTCATGGGCAATACCTGCCACCAACTGCCCTAGGCTAGACATTTTTTCACTTTGAATTAGCTGCCCTTGGGTGTCCCTAAGTGTCCTTAGGGTTTGAGTTAAGGTTTGGGTCTGCGCCTCTAAATTCTGATTGTTAGTTTCCAGTAACGTTAGGTTCTCCCGTAGTTGAACTACCATTTGATTAAATGATCGAGCTAAAACCGATAACTCGTCGTCGGTTTCAATAGCCACCAGCTCATCAAAATTTCCCCGAGCTAATCGCTGCGTCCCTTTTACCAAATGCTGAACCGGCTTGGTGATATGGCGGCTTACCCATTGGGCTAAAAGAATGCCCAGCAGCGGCGAGAAGGCAATAACGGCTAGACCACGGTTACGAATATCCTCTAGCTCATGTTCCAAAGAATCTGTTGCCAGCGCAATTTGAACGGCTCCAAAAGGGATGTTGCCAATGGTAAATGCGCGACCCGATACCAGGCGATTTTGCTCCCAAACCATTAGGGTCGTTGAACTTTGGACCAGCTTTGCGCCCACGGGATCCGCATCAAGCTGGAAAGCGGCCGTTGTGCGGGTGGTGTCGGCAAGGAGGCGTCCTTCGCCATCGTAGGCGGCACCAAAGGCGAGCAACGATTTATTGTCCCCCAAGGACGCCATAAACTCCTCTAAAAACTTGGAATCTAGGTCGTAGAGGGGCTGCCGCAAGCTAATTTCTAGGGCATTGAGCAACAGGTTGGCTTCCTCTTGCAATTCAGCCCGTGCCGCCTGCTGTTCGTGGTCCATAAAGAAGAGGGTGGTGCCGCCGACGGAGAGCGCCACAACTCCCGTAATCAGTAAGGTCAGCTTAAAAGAGAGCGATCGCCGATAGCGCCGCCACCGTTCCCAAACGGAGCGAGCTGAAAGGCGATTACTTAACTTTGTCGAATACCTTACTGCCATAGATCATTACCCTAATGTCAACAGGAACATGGCTAGGGTTAGCCTTAATATATTCAGATAAATTCAGAAGCTCTTGACGCGCGAGATAAGACACCTGACGGGAGATTAGACGTAATTAACAGAGGCTAAAACACGTTCGCCATTTAGTTAGGCAAAGGGGTTATCAAGGCCCAGTTAAGTTGGTAAAGCACAGGAAAACAAAGTCGAAAACTTAGGCAGACTTTTTAGACCGCTTTTTAGTCCATGTCATTAGTTAAATTCCAGGAGCCTTAGGTGGTGAGAAATGTACGCCCTTTAAAACAAAAGGTACTAGGGGCTAAAACCCTTGCTGCCATTAAATTTGAAATTCAACTGATGACAGCCCTTAACCAACAGCGCTACTTGGAAAGCTCATAAAGCTTACGCATTCTGGCGAAAGATTGCTCTACCCCTCCTGGCAACTCATCAAACTTGGCGGTATCTTCAAACCCCTCAAGCTTGTCCTTACCCTCCTTATTCTTGTCAGCAGCCAACAGCGCAACCCTGATGGCTTCCACTTGTTCAGGAGTAAGAGTGGGAGAGACCATAACCAGATGCCGTGGTACGGACTCCGTTTTAGCTAGGATAACTAGCTGATCCCGAGTTTCCTGGGGGATTTTAAGGAAGTCTGAAGAACCAATGGCGGCGGCGCTAACTCGCTTCGATAACACCCACTGGATTGATGTTTCGTCGCTATCGCTGAAAACATATCCAACGGAGTCTTTGTCAGGGCGATCGCGAATGGATTCTACTTCCACAGGATTCTGACAGCAATTCTCAATTTGAGAAATTAGGTGGTGTCGTCAAAAGGCTGAAGTTCGAG
>CALCTI010000636.1 GCA_937894105.1 uncultured cyanobacterium | reverse complement strand
CCTTCCGACATTGCGATCGCCATCCGTTTCTCTAGCCTTGGCGGGAGTAATACTCAATCACCAGCAGCTCGTTAATTTGTAAGGCAACCCACTCTCGGTCAATAATGCCGTTAACTTTGCCGATCATCTTTTCCTTATCAAATTCCAAGTGGCTAGGCATATTGGCCAAGCCGGGGAACTGCAAGTTCGCTTCCACCAATTTGCGAGAGGCATCGCGCTTGCGAACGGTAATAACCTCTCCCTCGCGACACTGGTAGCTAGCAACGTTAACGCGGCGATCATTAATCAAAATATGCCCGTGACTAACCAACTGGCGAGCCGCAGGAATGGTAGGAGCCAAGCCCATACGGAAAATCGTATTGTCTAACCGCATTTCCAAAAACTGAAGCAGCACGGTTCCCGTAGAGCCAGACGCACGACGAGCTTTACGCACATAGCGCAACATTTGGCGCTCGCTCACGCCATAGTTAAACCGTAGCTTTTGCTTTTCCTCTAAGCGAATAGCGTACTCAGAGCGCTTGCGGCGACCTTGCCCGTGCTGACCAGGGGGATAAGCTCGCTTGGGAGTTTTGCGGCTAAGACCGGGCAGCTCTCCTAAGCGACGAACAACTCTAAGACGTGGACCTCTGTATCGAGCCATAACTCTAAAAATTAAGCCAGTAAATTACGAAAATCAAAAAAGGACGTGACGATACCTAAACACGACAACTTCTTGTTTAGATACGGTCAATAATGTTTGCCAAGCACTTACCCAAAAGCAGAGGATCTTTGGATTGCCAGCCGCGGCCTAAAGTACTCACAGGCTTACGAGTATATCCTGGGTTTCGCCCGAATCCAAGTTAGATACAAAAAATAGTAGGGCAAACCCATTCGTCAACTGGGCCAAGCCAATCTAACCTTGAGCAATTGGAGTAGAACATCTGGCAAAGCTGGTATTGGGCAAAACCCGCGCTTCGACGTTGCTCAGTGATCCTTTCTCGCCAATTTATTGATTATCGAGGCAGCTGCGATCGCTGTTGAGGACTCTGGCTATGCTCGTCAACCTCGTGTGATCGCGATGCTCTGAGTGTAATTGCTGGAAAAACATTGACTAAGCCAATGGGGCATGGTTCTAGCTTTAGCAAAGCATCCCAGCGTGCCCTGTTTTCCGTTGAACCGACGATAAGGGAGATCATGGAGCACGCGTTTACCCTACGAGGGATAGACTGCAATGCCGCTTGTGGTGTGCCAGTCCAGAAAACACTTATTAGAGCGAACTCAGAGCCGTATTATTCACTGCCCTGAGTTTCTAAGGTGTCACCGACGACTAGCTTTAAGAAAGACGCTTTTTAATAAAGCCCACCAAATTCCCCATTTGTTTCTTAAGACCGTCCACTTCTTTCTGCAAACTTTCTACCTTTTGCGTCAATGCTGCAACTTCTTCAGAGCCGGCACCGCCACCACCTGCTGGGTTTGCCACCGGTCCAGAAGCCGTCACAGGGCGGCGAGGAGCCTTGCGCATAGCTTCTTTGATTGACTCTACGAGCTCTTTCTTCTCGAAGGGCTTTTCAATAAAGGCAAAGTGTCCAAAAGGCTCGGGAATTTTTTCCGTGACCTCTTCTTTTCGCCCTGACATCAGCAATAGGGGAATGGTTTGCAACTGGGGCGACTCTTGAATTTTTTGAAATACTTCCCATCCGCTCATTTTGGGCAGAAGGAAGTCCAACATGATTAGGTTGGGACTTTCATTTTGAATGAAATTAAGTCCTTCGAGACCGTCCTTTGCCTCGAGAACTTCAAAATTTCCCGCAGGCAACATTTCTCGGACTCGCATCCGAATGACTCGGCTGTCATCAATAACCAGAATCTTATGCGTTGCCACGACTAACTCCTGAGCGATTGAGGTATCTGATGAGGGCAGGATTTCCTAAGCCCCTATTTCGAATTGTCCTAGCACACTTTAACTCTTTGTGTCTGCCTGCTGGCGCGGTTGCGAAATTAGGTGTAATCGTTGAAATCAAGCGCTGCTCTATAACCTAGCTATTTCTGTCACATTCTAACCTAATCATTCGGCCCCAATCATTCGCGCGGTATGGGAGTTTGAGCTGATTTACGCTGTACAAAAGATAGAAGATAGGGGGACGTTGGGCGTGGGCGAATGGGATTGGGATTGGAGGATTGGTTAGGATCAAGGGCAGGGGAGCCGTGTTGACCCGTTCCCAGGCGTTTATTGGATGTTTGCGAGGTGGCTGTGGATAGGATAATCGGTGCTTCCCATGGGCAAGAACACAACGATAAGAACGATGTTGTGGGATCTGAGGTTCGGATCAAAAGGGCTGTGGCGATCGCTTCAAAAAATCTGCCTCCCCCCAGCCCAGTGACTTTGCCTTCTCCGCCACGGCCCGTGCCAAATTCATCGTCAATCTTGCCGCTGCCCACCTGGCTAAAGCGTCCCATTGGACGAGCTAGTCAAGTGTCAACGGTGCAGCAAATTGTGAAGGCGCGACAGATCCACACCATTTGCGAGGAGGGTCGCTGCCCCAATCGAGCGGAGTGCTATGGCAATCGAACGGCTACATTTTTGCTGATGGGACCGGTTTGTACACGAGCCTGTGCGTTTTGCCAGGTGGAAAAGGGTAGGGCGCTGCCGCTGGATCCTCTGGAGCCGGAGAAGGTGGCAGAGTCGGTGGCGCTGTTGGGGCTGCGATATGTGGTGCTGACGGCGGTGGCCCGGGATGATCTGGCGGACGGGGGGGCAGGACAGTTTGGGGCAACGATCGCCGCAATTCGCCAAAAATTGCCCGATACTGCGGTGGAAGTCCTGACGCCAGACTATTGGGGGCGCGGGGGGGAATCGGGGCAGCGTGATCGCATCGCTCAAGTGGTCGCGGCCCACCCAGCTTGTTTTAATCACAATGTGGAAACGGTGCAGCGGTTACAAAAACCGGTGCGGCGGGGAGCCAGTTACGGGCGATCGCTCCAGGTGCTATCAACGGTTAAATCCCTGGATCCGTCCATCCCCACCAAGTCCGGTCTGATGCTGGGACATGGGGAAACGGAGACGGAAATTATCGAAGCGCTGAAGGATTTACGAGAATCGGGCTGCGATCGCCTCACCCTGGGACAGTACATGCAGCCGTCATTGGCGCACTTGCCCGTACAACGCTATTGGACGCCAGAGGAATTTGACCGGCTGGGAGCGATCGCCCAGGAGATGGGATTTAGCCATGTGCGTTCAGGACCGCTGGTGCGCAGTTCCTATCATGCGGGTGAAGCTGGCTAGAAACTGCGCTGGATGTTGTTTGCTATCTATTTCTTATTGGAGTTGGGCTCTAGCCGATTCCCCCTTAAGAATTAACCGGCTCCGGCAGTTTTCCCGTTGACGAATTAGTGGATTGCCGTGCCTTTAACGGTGTTCCAAATGATGTGGGTCGCCCTAAATTCCACTCGCGCCCGTTAATAAATAAAAGCTGATAAACCTGCAGTGAACCGGTGTTGAATGATGCCTCACAGGACTGCAAGTAGAGATACCACATTCGCATAAAGCGCTCGTCATAGGTATCTGAAAGCGCCGAAATTTTATCCTTGTTTTTCAAGAAGTTCTCTGTCCAACGATGCAAGGTTTCAGCATAGTGAGGCTTTAAATTTTCACAGTGGGCAACCATTAGCTTCGCTTGGGATAACTCCGTTGTTAACTCATAAAACTTGGGTAAATATCCACCAGGAAAAATGTATTTTTCCACCCAAGGACCATTACGTTCATCACTTTCTGTAGCAATGGTATGGAGCAACCCAATTCCGTCCGGTTTTAAAAAGTCGCGCGTCTTTTCCATAAACGTAGTAAAGCTGCCTTTTCCAACGTGCTCAAACATGCCAACGCTGACAAACTTATCGAACTTTCCTGTTAGTTCGCGATAGTCAGTGATTGCGATGGTGATGCGATCGCTAAGTCCTTTTTCCTCAATGCGTTTCCGCGCCAGCTTTGCCTGTTCAACGCTGAGGGTAATGCCCGTTCCCGTTATTCCGTAATGCTCTGCGGCATAAATCAACATTCCACCCCAGCCGCAGCCCACATCCACTAAAGACTCACCCGCTTTAAGCCCCAGTTTCTGGCAGATTAGCTCATACTTTTGCAACTGCATTTTTTCCAGCGAATCTGACGGATGCTGCTGGTAGCCACAGGAATAAGTCCAAGTAGAATCAAGAAAATGCTGATAGAAATCGTTGCCCAAATCATAATGATGCTGAACATTCTTTCGACTATTGTTTAAGTTCGTAGGAACTGTAGACAAGCGCTGAGATAAGACTTTAATAATTAACGCTAAACTAGGTTTTTCTCGTGCCTTTTCATAAACTTTCTCTCGATGAAAGAGCTCTAATAGTCCCACAACATCATCATTTTCTTCATCCCACCATCCTTCCATATAAGCTTCGCCAAATCCGAGAGATCCGAAGCTTAAAACACGATCATAGGTTTTAGGATTGCGAATATTTAATTTGATAGAGGTGGCTGAATTGGTATCACCAAATTGAAAGACTTTACCTTCTGGGTTGATAACTGTAAGTGACCCGTTCTCAATTAAAGAAAACAGCCTGTATAAATAGCGCTCGCCACTGGGTAGATTCTTAAACATTGCTGTGCCTTTAAAGGGATTTCTCAGAGAAGCTTTAAGTGAAACTTGTCTGAATGGTATTTAAACTGTCTCAAGTTGTATTAGAGATCAAATAATACTGAACTTTCAATGTGCAGACTAATCAGAGAATGTAGATTGATTTTAGACTCGCTAATTCTAGCCTGGAGATAAGATATAGTCGCTCGCTGTAAAGGTAGTTGGTGTTGGCGAGGATGTGCTGAAGGCATTATGGAAAAGTTTAAAGTCCTACGCCCTTGCTGCATTCGTGCTTTGGACTAGCTCCAGCACCGCTTAATGGGGGTAAAACCCGGTGGATAGGGCTGCAAACACAGCAGATCACAACTCGCTTTTTCCCCTAACCTGCGAATTTGCCTTACTTTTTGGAAATCGGCGTTGTCCAAAACTATAGAGTCACCCCATTCATTAACGAGCCAAGCTGCGATCGCTAGACCTACCATTCGCGAAGCCAGCAGTGCGGTTCTAAACTTTAGCGGTGTCTTTAGCGGTGTCTTGGTTTTTACTGAACTGACTCTAGTTAATAGCCGCTGAAGTAGGATATTTAGTCTGACTAGTGCATGACTCAGGCTGATTGGTGGACGCTGTGACGTCTCACTCGAAATTTTGCGACAACAGGAGGCTATTCTGCAACGTTTTCCTATTGCGTCAGGCTTCTGACATTGATATTGATGCGATTCACCCGACAGTCCCCTTCTTGTTTATGAAAACTTATACCAAATCCGGAATATTAACTCCAACTTCGTAAAGGCAGCCCAATGAGTGCTAAGCCTTTCGGAATAAGGGTTTAGCTAAAACCATCATCTTGGGGTAGTTAAAGCGGATTTGGTATTACCCAGATTTTGCCCACAGCTACAGGTAGCGGCGCGTGTGCAGCACTGCCAATATTTTCTCGACGCTTTCGTCAGGAGATTCTTGGTCAGTGCGACATTCCACGTCGGGATCGGTTGGTGCTTCGTAAGGATCATCAATGCCGGTAAACCCTTTGATTTCCCCAGCTCGTGCTTTCTTGTACAGTCCTTTTACATCTCGCGATTCACATACGGCTAAAGGTGCATTAACAAATATCTCAACGAAATTGCCAATTGATTCGCGCACGCTTTGACGCACCGCCGCATAGGGAGAAATCGCTGACACCACCACAAATACGCCATTGCGGGTGAGTATCTGCGCCACAAAGCCAATACGGCGAATGTTTTCGTCTCGGTCTTCCTTACTAAACCCCAGCCCCTTTGTTAAATTTTGGCGAATAATATCCCCGTCCAAAATTTCTACGTAGGGGGAATGGGACCGCAATGTTTCCGTCAGCTGTTTCGCGATCGTGGTTTTTCCCGCGCCGCTTAACCCCGTTAGCCAAAGGGTTACTCCTCGTTGCCGCCCTTAACTGACTTCCTTTGCCCCCTCGTCCAATGTATTACTCCTGTTTCTAACTAAGTCGCTAGGGTCTATGGTTCAAAAAGACTGTCAAAGACAAGGCTTTTAAAGACCTTTCGCAATAAGGGTACCCGCGCTTGCGATCAAAAATAAACTAGGGTTTGTCAGCCTTTTGATGCAAGACTTTAGCAACTAAATGTATAGCATCCTTCGTCATTGCGGTTGGCTGAGCCATCCCAATTATTTGCCTTTATTTTCAGCCTCTTAAATCCCCAGCCGCTGGTACACCTGATCCAAATGGCGCAAGTGGTAGCTCGGGTCAAAGCAGTCCTCTAACTCATCTCCGTTTAGGTTTTGAGCAATGGTGGCGTCCTTCGCTAGCAGGCTGCGGAAGTTGCCGCCTTCAGTATTCCAAGCTTCGTGGGCACAGCGTTGTACAACAGCGTAAGCGTCTTCCCGGGTCATACCTTTCTTCACCAGCATCAGCATGACGCGCTGGCTGAATACAACGCCGCCGTAGCGATTCATATTGCGCGCCATATTGTCGGGATACACCAGCAAGTTTTTCGCTAGGTTTGTCATTTCCACCACCATAAAGTGCAGCAGGGTGCTGGAATCGGGGAGAATCATTCGCTCCACGGAGCTGTGGGAAATATCCCGCTCGTGCCACAGGGCCATATTTTCTAGGGCCGCGATCGCATTGCCTCGAATCACCCGTGCTAAACCGCTCAAGCGCTCGGATCGCACTGGATTTCGCTTGTGGGGCATAGCCGAGGATCCCTTTTGACCCTTAGAGAAAAATTCCTCCACTTCCAACACATCAGTGCGCTGCAAGTTGCGAATTTCCACAGAAAACCGCTCAATGGACGCCGCGACCAGGGCAAATACCTGCAAATATTCGGCGTGAATATCCCGAGAGACTACCTGGGTGGACGCCGTATCCGGCTCTAGCCCCAGCAATTTGCAAGTTAATGCTTCCACGCGAGGATCAATATTGGCGTAGGTGCCTACCGCGCCGGAAATCTTGCCCACGGCCACTTGGGTGCGCAGCCGTACCAGGCGATCGCGATTTCGCAACATTTCCGCTAACCAGCCCGCCACCTTAAACCCAAAGGTGATGGGCTCCGCGTGAATACCGTGCGATCGCCCAATCATCACCGTATCGCGATGCTCCTGAGCCTGGTAGCGCAACGCCTGAACCAGCGCTTCCACCCGCCCCAACAGCACATCCACACTGGACGTTAGCTGGAGCGCCAAAGCCGTATCCAATACGTCAGAGCTGGTTAAGCCCAGGTGAATATATCGTCCTGCTTCACCCACATACTCGTTAACGTTAGTCAGGAAGGCGATCATATCGTGTCGCACCTCCTCCTCAATTTCCAACACTCGCTGTAGGTCAAAGGTGGCTTTTTCTTTGATTTCTGCCACCGCCTCTTTGGGTATGTAGCCGAGCTCTGCCTGGGCCTCGCAAACTGCCACCTCTACCTTGAGCCACGTTTGTAGCTTGTAAGAATCAGTCCAAAGATTGCCCATTTCGGGCAGCGTATAGCGCTCGATCATATCTTTCCCGACCGTATTGAGTCAGCTAGAAAACAACTGGCACGATAACTGTAGCGGTTAGCCTGTGGCGGTTGATAAGTTCCTAAGCCTCTTCCCAGCCGCAATCCCCCGCCAGTGCGATCTGCAAGTATTCATAACTCCAAAGACGCCAGTACACAGCCAAAGCGCCCATGCCAATACGCAGACAAAACAGGCAAATAAATTAACCTCGGTTACCGAGACAACAATAGTACACGGCAAAAGACGCCAACACTAGAAAAAGTAAATTCTATGCGGCAGGGTGAGCAACGAAGGCAATAATCACGCCGAGAATACCGCCCACTACCACCTGAACAGGGGTGTGCCCTAACAGCTCCTTGAGCTTCTCTTCCCCAAAAGCATGCCCATCAAAAAATTCTGCCACAATTTGGTTTAGCACCTGAGCCTGCTTTCCTGCCGCCTGCCGCACTCCAGTGGCGTCGTACATGACGATGACGGCAAAAATCGTAGCCATGGCAAATTCGATACTTTCCCAGCCCACCACTTGACCGGTGCCCGTAGCCAAAGCCGTTACTAGCGCTGAGTGGGAACTGGGCATGCCCCCCGATTCCACCAAAACTCGTAGGTTTAACGTGCGCGATCGCACCAGCTCCACAACAACCTTCGACATTTGAGCAACGATACAGGCGAGGAAGGCAACCACTAATACTTGGTTGTCAACAATATGCTTCAAATTATCCATGGAGGAAATGCACCAATATCGCAGTTGCTGGGACGGCTTTAACACCACTAAACGTTGGGAACATTGGGCGATCCCCACACGGGGAAATGACCAATGACTTGACCTAACTCTATTACCCAAGCCGATTCCTATCAAGGAATTCGCCAAATCAGCGACGCAACGATAGGTTGTGTTTTCTTTAAATATCGCGTCTCTAAATATCGCTACGATTACCTGTCCTTAACATCTTTCACTTAAGTTTCATTTAAGCTGCATTAATAAGATTGCCAATGTGAATTGGTTTTGTCCTTTGTTACCTAGAGCATGTCATTCATTAAGCTCTAAAAGCCTGACGCGGTGGGAAGTACAAGCCTTTTCGAAATAAAAATCTAGGGACTGAAACCCTTACAGCTCTTACTTTAGAGACTTAATTGATCACAGCCCCTAGCATCACTGCGTAATTTAACTGCGATTCAACCTATGATGCTGCACTCAATTAATGTCCAAGACGCTTCGCCAAAAAGTTTAAAAAACGACTCAAAGAACAGCTCAAGCTCTGCCTATTTTTCCGGTGTTGCTTTGCCGTTGTGCCTGAATTTGATCCACTTTATTGGAATCAGTTCTTCCCATGGAGTAAATGGGGCACGCCGCCGAGAAAATTCAGAGGGTATCCGTGGATTTACCCTATTGGAGTTGCTGGTGGTAATGCTGATGGTGGGGATTTTGGCGGCATTGGCGGGACCCAGCTGGATAAATTTTGCCAATAGTCAGCGCTTGGGCATGATGCAGGATGAGGTGTTTCGCGCCCTGCGAGATGGGCAGGCGGAGGGGCGTCAAAAGCGCAGGGTATGGGAGGTGTGCTTTCGCGCTCGCCAGGGGAGAATCGAATATTACGCCAAAACCTTCGGCGGCGTCACAGGTTGCGGCAATGCCAGATGGCAGCCTCTGGGGGCAGAAATAGACGCCAAAGTGGAAATTGATGGAGCTAATTCGACCCTCTTTCGCCGCAACGATGCTTATCGAATGCAGTTCAAGCCCAACGGCTGGTCCAATGGCCGCCTGGGCCGCCTAACCCTACAAGTTCGCGACTCTGATAGCGAGAATGGAGAGCGCCGCTGTGTTTTTGTGTCAACGTTGCTGGGTGCACTACGCGTTGAGCGCAATGACGGCTGCTTGAGATAGGCACTGGGGGGATGGGCTTTTTCCTGATCGCCACATTCCGCAGGTTAAGGAGAAATTTTGAGTCGGTTTACGATTAAGTTAAGGAAAATAAGGTTACAAAAGATGAATTGGGCTTAATATTGTAAGTAGACTGCATTTTGGGGGTCCGTTATATATGGTTTCGCCCGATTCATTGCCTGAATTGCCGAAGGATTCTAATTTGCTGGAAGCGATCCTCGGGCCGTTGCTAGAGGATTTTCAGTACTGGTTTACTCGATCGCGATCGCTGCTGGAGTCGCAACAGTTGGACTGTTTAAGTGCCGAAGAGCAGACGACCCTGTTAGGGCGCGTCAAGGTGGCTCAGCAGGAGGTTAGCAGTGCCCAGTCGCTGTTTAAGGCAATGGGGGCGCAGGTAGGGGTCAATATGTCGACGATTATTCCCTGGCACCAGCTCGTAGCCGAATGTTGGAATGTGGCTATTCGCCACCGGCAGGCTCAAGCAGAGTCTTAATGACTCCAAGGAATTGATGATGTCTTTGGGGCGATCGCTCTTCTAAACTCTGGAAACTTCAGAGCAGTTTCATTCCATCGAAGACGCGCTAAAAGTAATTTCCAGACCTTCGCCAAATTTCACGAGACAATCCGAACCTGCAGACCTCAATCACACCGTTAATCTAACTTCTTGCTCATCGTCCTCACCCTGGAGACCTCTAAAACCGTGCTACACCTACTTTACTTACTTGCTTTTTCCGGCTTAGCAGCTATTGCCATTGGCAACCTAATCCGTAACATGATGGTCCTGGGTACGGAAAGCCAGCGCCATAATGCTGCAATGCCATCACGGCAAGGCGCCGTTGGGGGCGGGCAAGGAAGTGCTTTGGGAAACATGTCTAGCGCTGCCTCCCAACGGTCAATGACCTTGCATCCAGAAATGTTGGATGAAAACGGTCGTCCTATTCGCGAGCCGCTGCTAGTGATGAAGTCTATGACTGTTGATGATGCTCGCGACCATTTAGACGCCCTATTTCAGTCCTCGCCCGAGAATTCCAGCGATTCAGAGTAGGAGAGCTTTTAGATCGCGCCGCAACAAGGTGGCAACCAATTTTTGAAGCCCATAGGCTGTCATGGACTAAATTTAAAGTTCAATATAGCGACTCTATTCTGATGAAGGAAGCTTTGGCGATCGCCGATAAACTCTTCAAAGTTCGGTGGTTCCTTTCCAATGCTTCGCAAAATGAAAGCTCAGCGATCTTTAGCTGGCTCGTTAATTGATCCAGTGACCATAGTCCTAAGCTTTTATTGTTTCAAAGGGTGTGTATTTCCCGCTGTTTCAGGCCGGCTTCTGGAAGTTGATTGATAAGAACCCCTCAAGGCTTGAGTTCAGGACTTAAGACTTTGTAAATTGCTTAACAACGGGTGATATTTAAGCCTAGTGGCTGATGGATGGGGGAGGTGACGGCTCCGAAAGCTCTGGCGGCTCTATGCCGTTATCTGGACCTTGGTCAATAACTCTGGTTTTTTCAGATCCATAGCCTTGCTCCTGACGCTGGCGTATTCCTAAGGCATCTCGCGCCGCACTAAAATTGGATTCCGTATCGTCAGGTAATGGCATTGCGTTAAGTTTATCCAGCAATTCTGGTGCCACAGAGTTTGCAATTTGGGAGCTATGACACACGAAGAAGTCGAAGGAAAACCCTCCTAGACGGACGCGATCGCCATCACGCAAACGATTCCTCCCATGAATTGCTCGCCCATTAATAAATGAACCATTGGTGCTATTAAGGTCCACCAAGTAAAAGCCTCGTCGTCCCACGTACTGAATCGCAGCATGGCGACGAGATAAACGTTGGTCTTGTACTGGCAATGCTGCTTGAATATCCCGTCCAATGGTCCAAATCATTTGATGCTGGAGCAGGGATTGGGTTTTCCCGTTGGACAGGTTAGTAATTAAATAAGCCTGTTGACCGCGCACAATGCCTTGAACGTAGCGCAAACTACCGTTCAACAACGATGTTTGCCATGGGCGGTCTAGCTCAGCTAACTCGTCAAAAAAATCCCGATGTTGTTGGTAAAGCCCTAAGAATACTTCGTAGGAGCGTTCCTGACGCTCACTATCAGCGCTGGAGGCAGGATCAAGACCTGGGTACGAGTCGGAAGAGCGAACATCCATAAACCACGTTGTACTAGTAAGTCGTGGGGTGGCCAGATTCAGACATGCTTGAAGAACAGCTATATCTAACACTAAAACTGGGCATTAGATATCTACGCTAGCACTGTTTTTCAACGTGGCCCTAGTTCACTGAACTGATTTTCAGACTGGCCTTACGGCGCTGCATTCTCAGCACCGATCTTGAACTGCCTTAGAACATCCCACCAATGCCCTTAGGAAAAGTCACCTAGAACAGATGACATGGCAACTCGACTGGAGGACAAAGCCGCTGACGTAACTTTGGGCGAATGTTCGCTAGGGGACACCTTCAACAGTTTTGCTAGCTCTTGTAACTGGGCGATCGCCTCTGCCCCCTCTAGCTTCATAAGCTCGCGGTCATCCCGCATTTCTGTCCAGGTAATGCCGTAGTCTGAAACAAGGAAACGGATGAGGTGATCATCCCCTAAACTCACCATAAACGACGCGCTATTCATTTGACCACCGCAGGTATAGCAAGAGGCCACATATCCAAGATTCTCCAGGACAGTTGCTAGCGCTTGCAGATTCATAACCAGATCTCGAACAAACTGGCGATGCTGCTCAGCAAGTCTTAAAAACACGGCTTACTCCCGATCTTCTTTTTCTATTCTAGACACCCGCGACGCTTTTTACGTTTTTTAATAATATGCCTTTCTAAACAGTTCAATATGCAGCGATGAATATGGATCGTTAAGGATGGGCATCAGGCGAGATCGCAAAAGATTAATGGGTGGCTCGGCAGTTCAGGATAAACCGCTTAGGACTCTGTAGTTGTTGCCCTTTCTAAGGCTCTCTTTTTTTCCTGCTATCAAAATTGGTTGGATAGCTCTTCCACGGGTGAATGTATTAATCATGCCGAGAAAAACAGCCCATTTCAGGAATGCTTTACAGAGGTTGTTGCATCCTTACGGTTCTATTATGTTATGCGGATTTACTTAAAATTGCTGAGTAAAACGCTACCTTTGGCGCCTTCGCTGGGGGCACCTAAGCTTTGTCCTGAAGAACTCCCTTCCACTAATGCCTCTATTCTTTACTAACCCCTTACTAATTAGTTGTCCACCACCCGAAAGCAGGGCCGATAAAGCGAATTACAACCCAGGTGGATGCTAGGGCTCCAATGCCAATCCAAGCTCCGCGGCTTGTCCAAGTCATAAACTGCCGCGACTGGGTCTTGGTAATCGGAATCCCGGGGAGAATGGTTTTTTCCTGTTTGCCGTAATCGTCACCGAGAATAGCTTTTCGTCGTTTGGATTCGCCCATCGTATGTTGTTCTCCTGCACGCTTACTAACTGAAATTCTGCTGAAATTTTCTAGTACCGTAAAACGACGCTACCGTACGAGCTGAAGTTGTGCAATAACAGGTGATCCAAAAGACTCTGATCGGCTCTGGTTACCCTACTCCGAACGTCGAGACCCGGCGGAGGCGACAGGGCGACCTTGGTCGGTGTCCGAGGAGACGGTGTTGGACCCCAACAGAGCAGGGGTGGGCGATCGCTCCCCTGTCTTCTCCTTGTCCCCAATAATCTCCCGATCTGAATCTTCGGTGACGCGAGGACGCTTGGGGGCAAATCCTAGCTTTTGCTTAACCCAATGGTTAACGCCGTCAACGTAGGTAAAGAGCACGGGCACTACCACCAGGGTGAGCAGTGTGGAGGTGCAGAAGCCGCCAATAACCGTAATCGCCATGGGGCTACGCTCCGAGGCGCCGGCTCCTAGCTCCAGTGCGATGGGCATCATGCCGGCGATCGTTGACAGGGAGGTCATCAAAATGGGACGGAATCGGGAGACTCCGGCGGCAACCACCGCTTTAGATTGGGGGAATCCCCGCCGCTGACCTTCTAGGGCAAAGTCCACTAGCAAAATTGCGTTTTTGGTGACCAGACCCACTAGCAACACGATGCCGATCAGAGCAAACAGCCCCAGCTCCTTTTGGGTGACGAGCAGGGCCACCAGCGCTCCGCCAAAAGAGAAGGGAACGGCGGTGAGGATGCTGATGGGGTACAGAAAGTCGTTGTATAGGAGGACCAGGATGCAGTAGATGGCCAGCACCGCTAGTAACAGGGCTCCCACAAAGCGGCTGAAAATATCCCGCATAATTTCCGCGTCGCCGGAGGGCTCTTCGGATACGTTGGGGGGTAGGTTTTTCCGGGCCGGCAGCTCTTGTACCGTTTCCACCGCTTGACCGAGAGAGATGCCCTCCAGGTTGGCTTCTAGGGTGACCTGGCGGGTGCGGTTAAAGCGGTTAATTTGGGCGGGACCGCTCACGAGGCGTAGGTCGGCGACGGAGGAGAGGGGGAAGAGCTGTCCGTTGCGACCGGGGACCTTGAGGTTTTTGAGGGTGTCAATGTTGCTGCGGGCTTGGGAGGCCAGTTTGACTTCGATGGGGATTTGGCGATCGCTCAGGTTAAATTTCGCCTGGTTCGCCTTAATATCGCCAATGGTTGCTAGGGATGCGGTTTGGGCGATCGCCTGCACGGACACCCCTAAATCAGCCGCCCGCTGAAAATCAGGAATAATGGCTAGCTCTGGCTTCACCAAACTGGCGCTGGAGGTCACGTCCACCAGCCCCGGAACCTCTGCCATTTCACGCTCTAGCTGGTCCGAAACGCCCTGTAAGGTGTCTGGGTTATCGCTACGAAGCACTAGGGATAGGTCTTTGTCGCTACCGCCGCCGCCGCCTTGGGTGCGATAGGCAATGCGGGCTCCAGGAATTTGCCCCAGGGTCTCGCGGGTGTCGTCTTCAAATTCTGTTCGGGTGAGCGATCGCTCATTACCCGGTACCAGCGTTACAAACAGGGTGGCTGTATCCACGTCGCTAATCTCGGCGAAAACGCTTTTCACCATGGGATTATTGCGCAGCAGCCGATCCGCTTGAAGGGATACCTCTGTTGTATCGGCCAACGTGGAGCCCGGCGGCAGGGACACAGACACGATACTCAGATTATTTTCTGGACCGCCAAATAAGCCTTTGGGAATAAAGGGCACCAGCTGTAGGCTGCCGATAAAAATTGCTAGGGCAATGATTAACGTAATGATGCGATGCCCCAATGCCCAGGTCAGCGCCCGGCGATAGGGGCCGGGGGGCTGGTTGCCCGAATCGTTTAGGGGGTCGTTGCTATCGAATCCACCGCTGCGGTCTTTGGGTTTTAGCCAGTAAGCGGACAACAACGGGGTCATGGTCACCGCCACCAAGGTGGAGAACATGGTGCAAACGGCAAACGTGATACCAAAGGGCTGGAAAAACTGCCCCGGAATGCCCCCAATAAACGCAACGGGTAAAAATACTGCTACCACCGTTGCTGTCGTCGCCACCACTGCCAACCCAATTTCCCGTGCCGCATCCATGGACGCCTGACGAGGGTGCTTACCCATGCCCATGTGCTGGTCGATATTTTCGATCATACAAATGGCGTCGTCCACCAGGTTTCCGATCGCCAACGCCAACGCCAGCAGGGTCATACCGTTGAGGGTGTAGTTCAATGCTCCCATCACTAGGAAGGTGGGAATAATCGACAGGGGCAGGGCGATCGCTGTAATCACTGTCACCCGCCAGTTACGTAGGAACGCCCCCACCACCAGGGTGGTCAAAATTGAACCAATAATCAGTGCATCAAAGGTGGCTCGGTAAGAGTCACGCACCTCATCCGCCAGGGTAAAAACCTTATTAAGCGCCACGTCCTCCGGCAGCTCCTCGCCGAGCTTGACCAACTGGTCACTGACCCCTTCTTCCACCGACACCAAATTGCTGCCAGTACTGCGCAACACCTCAAATCCCACCACCGGCTGAGCGTCTAAAAACGCAGCCTGGCGAGGGTCAGAAAACTTGCGGGACACGGACCCCAAATCCCCCAGTCGCACCGTATCGCCGTTGCCTAACACAATGCGATAGTTGCGCAAATCGCCAACGGTTTTAGCATTACCTAACGCACGTACCGTTTGCTCTTGGCTGCCCAGCTCCGTGCGTCCACCGGGACGGTTTAGGTTAAGGACTCGCACCTGGTTGTTAACGTCAGTTGCCGTGATGTTATAGGACAGTAAGCGCGCCGGATCCAGGTCCACTCGAATGGCTTCATCAACGCCCCCCAGGCGATTAACTTGAGCAACGCCGGGCACGCTGAGGAGCGATCGCGTAATTTTCCGGTCAATTAAGTCACTTAGTTCTGCCACGGAGCGCTGGTCCGACGCCACCGTGTAGGTCAAAATTGTGCCACCCGAAAAATCCAGCTTGTCCACAACGGGATCTTCAATGGTTTGGGGCAGATCGCTGCGGATTTGCGACACAGCGTTTCGCACCTCATTGGTGGACTGGTCGCTGTCGGTACCGATTTCAAAGGTGATGGAGGTGCTGGAGTAGCCATCAACGACCACCGAGCGAATATTGTCGATATTGCCCAAGCCCGCCACGGCGTCCTCAATTTTGCGGGTTACCTCCGTTTCCATCTCCGTAGGACCCGCTCCATTCTGGATCACCCGAACGTTCACCACGGGCACATCAATATTTGGCGTCGAGTTAATGCCCAGGCGTCCAAAGGTAAATAGTCCCGACAGGGCCAACATCAAAAATAGGACAATGATGTGCACCGGATTGCGAATAGACCAAACCGATAGGTGGAATCGCTCTTGCATAGGACCGTTGGGATGGGTAAAAGACGGGCGAGGCGTCGAGAGGTTAGATCGGGGTTATGGCACAGTTGCCGAAAAAACTAGGAGGAGGGGGCAGCACGTCCTGGTGAGGCGGGAGGTGTTGATGGAGCCCCTTGGGGGGGGCGCCCAGGCTGGGGCGATCTTGAATTGCTGGGTGTGGGCGGGGTAACAGTGCCCGCCACTTTAACGGAATCGCCTTCTTTCAAATATGG
>CALCTI010000635.1 GCA_937894105.1 uncultured cyanobacterium | reverse complement strand
CCAAGGCAATACAAGTGGGAATAAAATACCCTCGTTTACTTAAGAAACTGGTGGGAAACATTGTGTTGACTGGGGCAGTTTTGGGCGTAATGTTCTGGATTAATTGGGTCAATACGTTGATCCTGTTTGCTGGTCCCATGGTTTTTCTGTTAGTGATGACCGCCTATGTCACCTACGAGCACCATGCCGGTTTAGATGAACAGGATCCTTACCAAGCCACCTACAACATCACTGATCGCTGGTACAACTTTTTCACCTGCAACTTGGGTTATCACACCGCCCATCACATCCAATGCGGCAAACATTGGAGCGATCTCCCCCAATATCACGAAAAAATCAAACACAAAATTCCCCAGCACCTATATCGAGAAGCAGCTCTGCCTTTTTTACTGATGGGCAAGCTAGAGCAGCGATTTGCTGGATATTTTTTGGCCACGGCGAAGGAAAACTAAGGGCGATCGCTCCAGCAGGAATTCAGGGAAATTTGATTTCCGCACAAAATCATTGTTAGTTAAACTGTCCCTAAGCGTGAGCTTTTGAAGAGGCTGTTATGGTTCTTGCGACCCCTCCCACCACAACGGAAAAACGTTTAACCTTAGCGGATTATTTTGCGCTGGAGTTGGAAAGCGAATGCCGCCACGAATTAGAGCGAGGAGCGCTGCGAGAAATGCCTGGTGAACGTGATATCAATTTGCAAATCGCGATGTTCTTAGCGCTCTACCTTGCTCAGCTTGGTATTCCCAGTCGACGGTTGCGTATCGGAACGGAGATTGTGACCGAGAGCGATCGCGCCACCGTCCGCCAGCCAGATTTAGTGGTGCTATCGGAAGAATTGGCCGCCACGATGGCAAAAGATAAGCGTTCAACAATCATGCCGGAGTTTCCTGCGCCGGATTTGGTGGTGGAAGTGGTCTCGCCGGGCAAGGAGAATAGCGATCGCGACTACCGTTACAAGCGTTCAGAATATGCGGTGCGGCGCATTGGTGAATATTGGATTATTGACCCGGCGCGGGAAGTGGTGTCGGTGTTGGAATGGGTGGATGGATTCTACGAGGCAGCGGAGTTCTCAGGGGAGGGGGCGATCGCCTCGCCGTTTTTGGCACAACTTTTAGGACAGGACCAGCTCCAGCTCAAGGTCAAAGCCTTACTGGCGGGGAACTTAGAGGGGAACTTAGAGGGGAACTTAGAGCCGTAAGATTTAGAAACAGCTTTAGAAACAGATCTAGAAACAGTTGTTGATCTTTAGAACTTGATCTCTCGTCCCTTGACCCTATACCGAAGTATAGGGTGTAGCATTCTTGCAGTTAAGGGTCTTGTTCTGTGAACTCGCTACGAACCGGTGAGGTTGCCCAAAAATTGGGTCTCAGTGCCCAAACGCTTTATTTTTACGAGCGTATTGGGCTGATTCCATCCCCCCAGCGATCGCCGTCGGGGTACCGGTTATTTGGCGATCGCGATGTGGCGCGCCTGAGTTTTATTTTGCGCGTTAAAGCTTTGGGATTAAGCCTTGATGAGATTAAGGAAATTCTGTTGCTTTACGACGGCGAATCTTTGACCTGTCAAGCCATTCGGGACCGGCTACAACACAAGGTGCAGGAACTGGACCAAAAAATTCATCGGCTCCAGGCATTGCGTAACGAGCTGGCTCCGCTGGTGAAAGAGTGTCAGTCTTTTCTCAGTCAGCCCAGCCCCGATGGGGAATGCTCGGCGCTGCGAGACATCACGGGCATTGGGGGAAATCAGGATGCGTAGGAAGATTCACTGACAGGATTCATACGAAATTTACCAATCAATTTGCAGATAGTTGAGACATAGAGGGGGTGTCTGTATGGCTACGGAAACGGTCGCTGATTCGCCGCAAGAGGATGCGCCCAACAATAGTGGGCAGGAACATTTGGGGCGATCGCCTGGCAATAGTTCCGAAACGCTGCCTGAAGCGAAGCCTAGAACTGCGGTGCAGGCGGGGGGCGAGCTTAATATTTTTGAGCGCTATTTAACCTTTTGGGTGGCGATCGCAATCGTGGCAGGTATTGGTTTAGGGCGTTTATTTCCTGGCTTGGCGATCGCCCTGGATGCCATGAGCGTCTACCAAATATCTATCCCCGTTGCCATTTGTTTGTTCTTCATGATGTATCCCATCATGGTGAAAATTGATTTTAGCCAGACGAAAAAGGCAGCGCGATCGCCCAAGCCAGTGTTGCTAACTCTGGTGGTGAACTGGGTTATTAAGCCTTTTACGATGGTGCTGTTTGCCCAGGTATTTTTGGGACAGTGGCTGCGCCCGTTTTTGGCGGGCACCGAAATTTTAAACGGCAGCGAGGTGGCGATCGCTGACTCCTATATTGCCGGAGCAATTTTGCTGGGCATTGCTCCCTGTACCGCCATGGTGCTGATGTGGGGCTACTTGTCCTACAGCAACCAGGGGCATACGTTAGTGATGGTGGCGGTTAACTCGTTGGCTATGCTGTTTTTATACGCGCCGTTGGGACGATGGCTACTGGCCATGGGCGACTTGGTGGTGCCTTGGCAAACCATTGCCCTATCCGTGTCCATTTATGTGGGCTTCCCCTTGGTGGCAGGGATTCTGTCGCGTCGCTGGATTTTGAAGCGTAAAGGACGCCCATGGTTTAACGATGTGTTTTTGAAAGTCCTCAACCCCGTTGCGGTGCTGGCCTTGTTGACCACCATTGTGCTTTTGTTTACCTTTAAGGGGGAGCTCATTGTGGAACAGCCGTTGCACATTGCCATTATTGCGGTTCCCCTGTTTATCCAAACCAACGTGATTTTTGGGCTGACCTACGTGACGGCGCAGAAAATTGGGCTGACCTATGAAGATGCGGCGCCGTCGGCGTGGATTTGGGCATGAAACCACTCTGAGGTGGCGAGCGCCACGGCGGTGATGCTGGTTGGTCTCAACTCCGGTGCGGCTTTAGCCACGGTGGTGGGGGTACTCATCGAAGTGCCTGTGATGCTCATGCTGGTGGAATTTTGCAAGCGCACGGCATTTTGGTTCCCCCGCGAGCCGGAAAAAGCCACCCTGCGCGATCCCCGCTGTCTAAAGGTTCAGCCCTAGGGAGCATCAAGCGACAATCGAATAAAAATCTGTCAGGGCTCACGGCAATGGTCCCTGGGCCAACCCGCTAAAGGGGAAATTCAATATGAAGCGCATTATGTTTGTGTGCAAGAAAAATTCGTCGCGATCGCAAATGGCAGAAGGGTTTGCGCGGACCCTAGGGGGCGACAAAGTATCGGTCACCAGCTCGGGGTTAGAAGCCAGCCAGGTGAATCCCCACGCCATCGAAGCGATGAATGCGACCGGCATTGATATTCGCGGTCAAACGTCTAACGCCCTGAGCGAATTTCAGCCGGAAGAGTTTGACGCGGTGATTTCCCTCTGTGGCTGCGGAGTGAATTTGCCCAAGCCTTGGGTGCTGCGGGATATTTTTGAAGATTGGCAGTTGGACGATCCCGCAGAACAACCTGAGATTTTTCCTCGGGTGCGTGAAGAGGTGCGATCGCGGGTGATCGAACTATTGGCAAAACTGTAGTTTTTCTCCACTTGAATAGGAACCTGGCAAAACTGGTGTGACACCAACCGTCCCACATCAGTGGCGATTAGCTCTACAGCGTTCCGCAGCGGGAACAACGGGACCATCAGTGCTTTATACGGACGGGTAGCGTAATGGTAAATTCAGCTCCTTGGTTCGCTTGCGATCGCACGGTGAGGGATTCCTGATGGTCTTGGACAATAATTTGGTGGCTAATAGTCAATCCCAGACCGGTCCCTTTACCCACGCCCTTCTTCGTAAAGTATTGCTCGAACACCTTTTGCTGATCAGCTTTGGCAATGCCAGGACCATTATCCGAAATATGAATGCAAATATGGTCCGGTTCCTGCCCCATCTCCGTTCGAATCGTTAGTTGATTGGGGTTGTCTTGAATGGTTTGAAAGCTTCGCCCTTGACTCGCCTCATCTAGGGCATCAATACCATTCGCCAATAAATTCATAAACACTTGGTTCAGCCTGCCTGGCAAACACTCGATCTCAGGCAAATCGCCGTAGTGCTTAACAATTTGGATTGGAGGGCGAGTTTCGTTAGCTTTAATTCGATGTCTCAAAATCAGCAGCGTACTGTCCAACCCCTCATGGACATTGAAGGGTGTAGCTGAACCGGTATCAGCGCGGGAGAACGTTCGTAAGCTGACGCTAATTTCCCGAACCCGCCGAATCCCTTCCCTCATGGACGGCAACAACTTCGGCAAGTCTTCACGAATAAAGTCTAGATCTAACTCTTCTATCTCCCCACTTAAAGCCTCATGGGGCTCGGGAAGGGCCTGTTGGTAAAGATCAATCGCGGCGAGTAGATTGTCCACGTACTCTTGAATGGGCTGGAGATTGCCTGACAAAAAGCTCACAGGGTTATTAATTTCGTGGGCAACCCCAGCCACTAAATTGCCTAGCGCAGACATTTTCTCGCCCTGGATCAGTTGCAGCTGCGATCGCTGCAATTCCTCCAACGCCGAATTGAGCTCAACGGCCTGCCGCTGCAACTTTTGGTTTAGCTCCTGAAGTTTAATCTCCGCCTCTCGACGGGAGGTAATGTCCTGATAGGTACCCAGAATCCCAATGACATTACCATCGGCATCGTGAAGGGGGGCTTTATTCGTTTCCAACCACCTTTGTTGACCATCGCCATACACTTTGGGTTCTACGATGCCAAGTTCCGCCGTGTTCGACTCCATGACCCGCCGATCACACATTCGAAACCAATCGGTCTCCTCCTTTTTCCAGGGCAAATCGTAGTCATCTTCCCCAATAACTTCAACAGGGGCTCTGAAGCCTGCATTCTCCGCAAACTTCTGATTGCACCCTAGATACTTAAAATTCCGATCTTTCCAGAAAATTGCTTCTGGCAGGGTGTCCATAACAAGCTGAAGGAGCTGTTGCGATCGCCGCAGCTCATCTTCCATGTCCTGTCTTCGCTCCAACTCCTGTTTATGGATGCGCCGGAGGGTGACCAGCTCTGCGTGACAGCCTTCAAGGGTACTGGGCAAGCTCTGATCCATTTTGTATTAGCAAAGGGGAACTACAAAAACTTTAACGGTCATAAAACGCCCAAAGCAGAAAGACAATTTTCGTCGGTAACGTAAGGAAAACTTATTCAGTAACGGGCGCTTTATCGATCATTTCCTGTGGGCAATTCTTGGGCATTGGGACCCATCGTTTATCACTTTCAACACCCTCAAAGATCCTACATCACGAAAGATGTGCCCCTATCTTAAGTTATTCCTACTTAAGAAAAATAAATTTAGAGCGATAGGTCGACAATCAGAAAGCAAGTTAAAAAACAGAAAACTACACACTAAGGGGCATAGGACTTGTGAGCGAAGTGGGTAACCGTCCTCAAACAAGGGCACGTAAAAATTGAATGGTAGCCCTCCGTGGGCGGTAATCGAAGCAAGACGTTAAGGGGACTAATGCGGTTAATAAGCTTTCCCGTCGTGCTTAAGTAAGCGCTGGGATCGTTTTATCGATATCCTAGATTTCAATAATTCTAAATTTATAGTCGTTGCCTTTGTAACGGTGGCGATCGCGATTTCTCCTTCAGTTGGCTAAACCTGTCTTAACGTTTCTTGCCCGTGTCTATGATCATGCCGGTATTGGAAGCACTTGTATTTGCAACGGTTGTTTGTGGCTTTTTTGGGCTCATCCTAAAAAAAAGCCTGGTAATGAAGATTATTGCCATGGACGTCATGAGCACCGGCGTTATTGCCTACTACGTCCTCATTGCCGGGCGGCTGGGATTATTTTCGCCCATTGCCGATCGCCCCGACGCGATTTTAGAAAATGGCTCCTATGCGGATCCAGTGCCCCAGGCGGTGATCTTAACGGCGATCGTCATTGGTTTCTCCCTTCAGGCTCTGATGCTGGTGGGGGTCATGAAGCTGGCGCGGGATAATCCCACGTTGGAGACGGACGCCATTGAGCGGAGCTATCGCCCATGATTGAGCTATTGCCAATGGGGGCGATCGCTTGGGCGGTTTTCCCCTTTTTTATAGGCTTCAGCATTTATCTGCTGCCCCAGCTAGACCGCTATTTAGCGCTGGCAGTTGCCCTCACCTCTGTTGGATTTTCCGCCCTCATATTTTGGATCGGCTCGCCCCAAACGTTTCAGCTCTTAGATAGTTTTGGGGTCACCTTAACCGTAGATACCCTCGGCGGCTTTTTTATTCTCACCAATGCCCTGGTGACCTTGGCCGTGCTGCTGTATTGCTGGCGTAGCGATAAGGTTTCATTTTTTTATATCCAGCTAATTTTGCTCCACGGCAGCGTAAATGCGGCGTTTCTCTGCACTGATTTTATTAGCCTGTACGTGGCTCTAGAGGTGCTGAGTATTGCATCGTTTTTGTTGGTGACCTATTCGCGATCGCCCCGATCCATTTGGGTGGGGCTGCGGTACTTGTTTATCAGCAACACGGCCATGTTGTTTTACCTGGTGGGCACGGCGCTGGTTTTTAAAGCCACCCATTCCTTCCAGTTCCAGGGGCTGGGCGAGTCGCCCCCGGAAGCTACGGCGCTGATTTTTTTAGGACTGCTCGCCAAAGGCGGCATTTTTGTATCCGGGCTATGGCTGCCCCAAACCCACTCCCAAGCGGAAAGTCCCGTGTCGGCAATGTTGTCCGGCGTGGTGGTCAAAACGGCCGTGCTGGCCATGGTGCGCTGTGCCCTGTTGGTGCCCGCCATCGATCCCCTGCTGCGACTGGCGGGGGTGGCTACGGCTCTACTGGGAGTCGCCGCCGGTATGGTGGAGCGGGACAGTAAGCGAATGTTGGCCCTGAGCACCGTGTCCCAACTGGGATTCGTGTTGGCGGTGCCCAGCACGGCGGGAGCCTATGCGTTGACCCACGGCTTGGCCAAAGCGGCATTATTTTTGGTGGCTGGTTCCTTACCCAGCCGAGATTTTACCGTTTTACAGCAAAAACCCATTGCTCGGTCACTGTGGGCTTTGGGGGCGATCGCCGCCCTCTCCATTTCCGGAATGCCCCTGATTGGCGGGTTCGTCACCAAAGCCCTCGTGTCTAAATCCCTGCTGCCCTGGCAAGGAATCGCCCTAAATGTGGCCGCCGTGGGCACCGCCGCCCTCTTTGCCAAGGTTATTTTTCTCCCCCAGTCCGCCACCGTCACCGCCCCTGACAAGGTAAAAACCTTAGGGCTGTCCATGGGAGTTTTGCTGGGGGGGCTAATGATTGCCAACGGAATCTATCCCGCTGCCTATTATTCCCTAGACAACCTGAGTAAAGCCCTGTTCACCATC
>CALCTI010000634.1 GCA_937894105.1 uncultured cyanobacterium | reverse complement strand
CTCGCTTGTTTTCTCCGGTGCCCGGGGGGTGTGCTCGTCGCTCCCTCTCCCCTGTGCTCTCCCTTGTCTTGTGGTTTTTTGGCGCCCCCCTGAGTGGGGGCGCTGGAGCGATCGCCTTGGGCACCGGAGCGTGGTTTAATCGCCGCCTAGGGGGACATACGGGGGATACCTACGGCGCGGTGGTGGAGTGGACCGAGGCGCTGATTTTGGTGTGGGGCACTTGCCTGACTTGATGGGGGTTGATCCCTTGATTTTATTGGTCTCTTAATCTTACTAATCTCTTGTCTTTACTAATCCAGGGCGTGCAAACTCCTTGTCCGCGTCTTGAGGGAACCTTGCAAACCTATGACCGAGATCACTATGTATTTCAGCAATCCTTCTTAAAATATACAGAACAAAATAAGCACGAAGTAAAGTAGATAAGGTCGTCGTAACTGGAACGTTGAAACGAAGATGATCGCTCTATATTTTATTACTTCATCTGGCATCATTTGACCTAGCGTTACCGGAGATGCTTGACTTTACCGTTTGACTTTTATTTGCCCCTGTCAGCGTGTAATTACGTTTTTATTTTTAGTTTTTAATCTTTTAAAACTGCTGTCTTTACCTATGGGGTCCGACATTGATCGCCTGAGTCACCCTTTGAAGTGTCACAGCCTGCTCGGCTAAACCCAGGGCTTTGTCCTTAGGATTAATAGGAGCCCTACAGACCCTTACACAAAGTGCCTTTCTTAGGTGTCTATACTCTCCACTTTCGCCGCGTCTTTCACGCCCTAAGCTCCAGTTTTATTAGCCTCTTCTTAGCTTTTATTTCCTTTCTACTGCTCCTCGCCCTATGGCTGACCTACATTCTTCTCGCTCCCGCCGTCCTTCTTTGGTTGCTGGCGATCGCCCTTCAAAAAGGGAAGCTGCTTTCCCCTGGGGGCATCTAGCATTGGGGGTGTTGGCGGTGGCGGCGATTGCTCCACCCAGTATTCAAGCAGCGCGGGCAGAGTTTCAAGACAGTCCCAAGGCGGTACTGGATGAGGCGTGGCAAATTGTCAGCCGAGAGTATGTGGACGGGACGTTTAACCAAAATGATTGGCAGGCGGTGCGGCAAGATTTGCTGTCCCGGGAATACACCTCCCGGGAGCAGGCTTACCAGGCATTGTCGGAGGCGTTGGAAAAGCTCGAGGATCCCTACACCCGGTTTATGACGCCGGAAAAATTTAAGCAGCTAACGGATAAAACCAACGGCTCTCTCTCGGGGATTGGCATTCGTTTGCGTCCGACGGAAAAGGAAACGGGATTTATTGTGCAGGATCCCCTGCACAACTCGCCGGCGTCGAAGGCGGGGCTTCAGTCGGGGGATTTGATTTTAGCGATCAACGGAGAGCCTACGCAGGGGATGAAGTCCCGTAAGGCGTCGTCGTTGATTCGTGGCGAGGCGGGGACGGTGGTGGAGTTGACCATCCAGCGATCTGAAAACGATCCCTTTGAGGTGTCGGTGACCCGGGCCCGCATTGAGTTGCCCATTGTGCGATCGCAGGTGAACCAAGAGGGGGATCTGAAGGTGGGCTATATTCGCTTGAATGAATTTAGTGCCACGGCCACCAGCCAAATGCAAGAGGCGATTAAAAACTTGGAAGCTCAGGAGGTGGACAGTTATGTACTGGATCTGCGGGCGAATCCGGGCGGGCTATTGCGGGCCAGTATTGAAATTGCGCGCCTGTGGATTAATCAGGGCAATATTGTGAGCACCACGGATCGATTGGGCGATCGCCGGTCTGAGCGGGCTACGGAAACGGCGTTAACCGAAGCGCCGATGGTGGTGCTGGTGGATAAGGATTCGGCGAGTGCTAGCGAAATTTTGACGGGCGCCCTCCAGGATAATGAACGGGCGGTGGTGTTGGGGACGAAAACCTTCGGCAAAGCCCTGGTGCAGTCGGTGCACCGTCTGTCGGACGGCTCAGGCATTGCGGTGACGGTGGCTCGCTATTACACACCCAGCGGTGTGGATATTAACGAAACGGGGATTGAGCCCGACGTCAGCGTGCCGTTAACGCAGGAGCAGCGCTATTACCTGTTGGCGAACCGGTCCGTTCCCGGATCCGATCAGGATTTGCAGTACAACCGAGCGGTGGGGCTGTTGCGATCAGAAGTGGCGGCCAATAATAGTGTGCCCGATTTGAATTTTTAGACCCGCGAAATCTCTACAGAATTAAGCCCTAATTAAGCAGAATTTCTCCTGTAGGGTTTCATGAAATGCACCGTGACATTGAGTGATGAGATTAAGGGATGAGATAGGGATGAGATAGGGATGAGATTGAGTTGTGGGTTGGTGCGTTGGCACGCCCCCTACGAAAGGCTAGAGACCCGATAAATAGGTATTAGGTAGGTACACCATGTCCGTAACCCAAGCTAATTCGTTGTCGGGGGCTGGGGATGTTGAGCGATCGCCGTTAGTGCAGGTGCGGGAGGTGACCAAGCGATTTGATCGCCATATGGCGGTGGATGGCTTGAGCTTAAAAATTCCGGCAGGGGAAGTGTACGGGCTTATTGGTCCCAATGGGGCGGGGAAGACCACATTGATTCGCATGTTGGTGGGGGTGGAGCAACCCACATTGGGGGAGGTGATGATTGGCGGGGTTTCCCTG
>CALCTI010000633.1 GCA_937894105.1 uncultured cyanobacterium | reverse complement strand
TTAAATAATTTACGAAAGATATGGGTTTTCTCTCAGGAGTGTAAAATTTGAGTACCTGTAACCAGCCAAAAATGTGATGGGAAAGTTCGTGGTTATCGTAGATGAGTGAATTACGCCCCAAACGCCAATACCTCTTACGAAAAATGCTGTGGTTTTTGGGGGGGTACAGCTCATTCTTAATCGCAATAATTTTTGGGGCTATATATTACATCAGCAATAGTCTTGATGACATCAATCGATCCTTGATTGATGTGGATGAATTCATCCTAGAGATTGAGACGATTGATAATGACTTTGCTGAGCAGGCTAAGGATCGAAAAAACCTATTCTTGCGGGGTCATAAGCCGAAGGATTTAGACAAGTATTTAGGTGAAATTAATGAAGTAACTCAAGTGATTCAGCAGAGCACTCGCCTGGCTTTAGATCATCCGCTCAGTGAAGATTATAAGGAGGATTTAGAGGCTTTCCTAAAAAACCATTCGGATCTTATGACGGTTTATCTTCAAGGAGTTGAGGTTTTTAAGCAGACTCAGGATTATCGGCAAGGTGATCAATTTGTTCGTGGTGAAGGAAAAAATGTTGGCGAAATATTAGACCAGGTACTGGAGCAACTTAAGACCGATCGCCAAAAGCTATTTGTGCAAAATCAGCGCGATATTCAAGGATTTTTGTTCACGAGTACTGCTGTGCTGATTGTAATCATTGTTGTAGCTTCTGTTGTTCTATCGATTGCGATCGCCGGACCGATTCGACGAGTTGTGCGCTTTACAAGTTTTTTGGAAGCTGATCATGAAATCCGCCAACGTGACGCCTCAGGAGGCCAGTTATCTCAAGGAGAGACTACAAGTCTCACGGCTTATTCCTTTGCTCACAACACTTCATCGGACAAGGGATTCGATGAAGTGGGCTACATGATTGATGCCCATCAGAGGCTGGCTAATTCGTTGCAGGAATCTAGGCTACAGCTTGTACAGAGTGAAAAGATGTCTGCCCTGGGAGGCCTAGTCGCTGGGGTGGCCCATGAAATTAATAATCCTGTCGGCTGCATTGTGGGCAATGTGGAAGCGTCCCAAGTTTACGTGGATGACCTGCTGGAGCTATTGGAGTGCTACGACAAGCAGTTTCCTGAGCCAGGACCCGCCATCGAAGAGAGGCTAGACGATGTTGATTTGGACTATATCCGCAAGGATTTTCCGACGCTGTTGCGCGCCATGAGGGACAGTGGCGATCGCATCACCGCTATCAGCCGCAGCTTGCGCACCTTTTCCAGGGCAGATACGGCAACTAAACAGAAGTTTGATATCCATGAAGGGATTGATAGCACGGTGCTAATCCTTCGCCATCGCTTAAAAGCCAATAATCAACGCCCGGCGATCAAGGTGATTAAAGACTACGGGGATATTCCAGAACTGGCATGTTTTCCGGGGCAACTCAACCAGGTGTTTATGAACGTGCTGGCCAATGCCATCGATGCCTTTGATGAGGTAAGCCAGGATCGGAGTTTCGCGGAGAATCCCTATCAAATTACGATTCACACATCAGCGGACGATAGCCAGGTCAGCATCAATATCGCTGATAACGGTTCCGGCATTCCCGACGATATTAAAGGGAAGATTTTTGACCAGCTATTTACGACAAAAGCGGCGGAAAAGGGAACCGGGCTGGGGTTGGCGATCGCCCGCAGAATTATCACCGAAACCCACGGCGGCATCCTAGAAGTAGACTCCAAAGTGGGTCAGGGCACCCAATTTCAAATAGTCTTGCCAATAGACTAAGGCGTGGACTCCCCACAGCGTCATGCTTCTGGGGCTTAATTGACGACACACCCTAGGGCTTTTGGACAAAGAACTCCGCTCACGGCGTCGGCTTTTCATCTTGCCACGGGTCCGGCTTAGCCCAATCGTCTAGATTCCAATCTTCTTCTGCTGATCCCTTAGGTGTCGACTGCGAGGACGTATCTGATTCTGAAACTTTAGGAACATCGGACGATTGGGATTCTACCGGATGGGCAGTGGTGTCAACGGTTTGGGCGTCGTTATCTTCACTAGATCGAGGCGGCAATGCATCCATCCATTCCCGGCGACTCCCTCGGTTTTTATCCGTATCTTTTCGGCTTTGGACCTGTTTAATTTGCTCCTGCACGGATTGCAGCCGCTCCTGGGTTTCATTCAGCTTCGACTGGGCCTTGCCTATCACGCGCCCAAATTTTGTTCGGGCTCGCTTCGCTATATCCTTCGCCTGGTCAGTTACCTGCTCTGTGATCGGCTGGGCCTGATTCTGTAAATCTCGTGCCACTTCGGCTGCACGACGGCGCACTTTTTCCCAATCGGCGCGGGCAATGGAATCCCCCTGGGTCAAGGACGCTTTAAACTCCGCCAGCACCTGTCCCAATCCCGGTCGATAGGGTTCGCCGTCCTGGAGAAAATCTCCCGTGGCGATCGCCCGTTTTGGACCGCAGCTGACAATCGCATCCGCCGGGAGCCCGTAAATATCATCAAGCTGTCCCTGCCAGCCATTGGAGCGGTAAGCATAAAGGGTCACCGCGCCCGATTCTGGGGTGATTTCAAAATCCACAATCAAGCCCGCCTGATTGCCCCCATCGCTCCACAGCTCGATACCGATGGGATCGTAGGCGCCCTGGGGCGGATTAAACTCGCGCCCATCCTTCGGTAAGGTCACCAGCACGCTGTCCTCACCGATCGCATTTACCCAGGACCAGGGCAACACCTGGCGACTGCGCCCCAAAAAACCCGACTGGCAGACAATTCCTAAAACTCGCCGCGCCTGATATTCTACCCTAAAGCCCTCCAC
>CALCTI010000632.1 GCA_937894105.1 uncultured cyanobacterium | reverse complement strand
TTAACAAAGTCGCTTAACCATACAGAGTGCACCCACTATCAATGCAACAACGCCAATGGGAAGTGGAACAAGGCAGCTTACTAAGTCGACAAGCCGTGGGAGCGTGCGATCAAAATCAGGCTAGTGAATGTCCTGGCAAGGGCAAAAAACGTCGTTTAAGAGCGGATCGTTTAAGAACGGATCGTTTGACTTTTGCCACCGTGCTGCCCGCTCATTTTTATCGTAAGTAAAGGCTGGCTTCGTGAGAATTGTTTTATTGGGCTACTACGGTTGGCATAACCTGGGGGATGATCTATTTGTTGAGCAGCTGAGTCGCTATTTACCCAGCATCCTTCCTGATCTCACAAGGCTGACGGTCCTTTGCCAAAATTGTTATTACCAAAGCTCTGAACCGAGCGTTCGCTACCGTGCCACCGGCGACCTATCCAAGCTTCAGCTTTTAAGGTTGATGGTTAAGGCTGATTACGTGATTTGGGGAGGCGGATCAATGGAGTTTGGTGAGGCTCCTAATTCGATGCTGCTGATGCAACGCGTTAGCCAAAGGACGGGGGGGCAGTTTCAGTTTTGGGGCGTTGGGCTGGAGAAAATAGATCCGGATGATCCCTCTGAAGAGGCGATCGCTTCCACTCGCCTGTTACAGAAATCATCATTTTTATATTTTCGAGATCCCGAATCCTATACCAAGGCAGCCATCTTTCAACCTGACCACACTAAATATTGCTTGGGCGGTGATATTGCCCTTTTGAATCCTGAGCTATACCATCCGTGGCACAAACCCAGCGCTGTGGAGCAGGCTAGCGAACCGGTGGAAATTAAAAATATTGGCATTTCAGGTAAATTTTGGTGGGGACAGGAACGCGCCGACTTTTATGGTGAGCAATTGCGTCCGTGGGTCGAAAAACATGGTGCCACCGTTCACTGTCTACCGGCCCACAGCGGACCAGGCAACAGCGATAATCAGTTTCATGAAAAGTTGAAAACCAACCTTCCTGAAGGATCTTGCCTGATTCATGACTGGGAGCACTACGGCGATTTTTTGACACTGCTGCGGTCCATGGATGTGTATATTAGCAATCGCTTACACGGGGTGATTACGGCGGATCAATTGGGCGTTCCTAATGTGGGGATCGCCTCAGAGTCGAAAATCACCAACTACATCCACAAATCGAAAATGGTGCCGGACCTGCGGCTGGTGGACTTTATGGATCCCATTTCCATGGACCATCTGCGATCGCTCGTTTCCCAATACCGCCGACCCAGTGAGTTTATCGAGACTGAATCTAAAGCCGCTCAAGGGGCGATCGCCCAAGCCCTAAACCTCAAGCCCTAACGATCAAACAACGAGCCTAAGCTAAAGCGGA
>CALCTI010000631.1 GCA_937894105.1 uncultured cyanobacterium | reverse complement strand
TTTTGTGTGTGTGGGGGTGGTCTCCCTATTCTTTTGGGGTTTGTGGTTGTTTGCGGGGGTGTCCTGTGGGTTTTCGCTATCGCGTTAATGTGGGTGCGCGGCAAATTGGATTTTTACCGGACGACTTTCCCATTTACGACGACCTCACCGTTTGGGATTATTTGGATTATTTTGGGCGGCTGTATGGGCTCCACGGGCGACGGCTGATTGCGCGGATTTACGATGTGCTGGCGTTGGTGAAGCTGGACCATAAGCGGGATGCGAAGGCCGATACCCTGTCTCGGGGGATGAAGCAGCGGCTGAGCCTGGCGCGGACGGTGATCCATGAGCCCACATTGCTATTGCTGGATGAGCCTGTGTCGGGGCTGGACCCCATTGCCCGCAATGACTTTCGTCAAATTGTGCGCACATTGCACGAGGGGGGCATGACCATTTTGATTTCGTCCCATGTGCTGAGCGACCTGGCGGAGCTGTGTACCTGCGTGGGCATTATGGAAACTGGTCACCTGATTGCGAGCGCCCCGCTTTCGGAGCTTTACGATCAATTTGCTCGCCAGACGCTCCATTTACAGGTGTTGGATCGGTTGGAAGAGCTGCAAAAGATTCTGGCTGACAACGAGCATATTGGAGTGATGGAAGTGAATCGGGGACAGCGACGGGTGGTGGCAGAGTTTCATGGTTCCGAGGGCGATCGCGCCACACTGGTGCAAATGATCGCCGCCGCTGGCATTTCCCTAGTAGATTTTCGGTGCGATCGCGACGACCTAGAACAAATTTTTCTTAAGCTGGGCAGCCAGCAAACCTCATGAATATTTCGTCACCGGGGAAGTTGAGTACCCCACTGGAACGATGGGGCGATGCCATTGGGCGGTGGAATCCCCAGCTATTGCGGGAGCTGCGTGGCACCCTCACCGCTAAATCGGTTATGGCGGCGGTGATCCTGGCGATCGCCCTCCAAGCGCTGGTGGGATATATCGGGCTGGGCAGCAACCAGGATCCCAAAGATATT
This sequence comes from uncultured cyanobacterium, assembly GCA_937894105.1. GTDB lineage: Bacteria > Cyanobacteriota > Cyanobacteriia > CACIAM-69d > CACIAM-69d > CALGDE01. Next base: position 1,081 of record CALCTI010000631.1, on the reverse strand, counting down.
TTATTGATTACCCGTGTTCTGTGGTTAATACTAATGGCTCTGGTGGGCAGCACCACCCTTGTTAACAACTGGTCTCGGGAAGTGAAGCTGGGCACGTTGGATTTTTTGCGGCTGTCCCCAGAGCCTGCCTGGCGAATTTTGCTCGGGAAATTTTTAGGGGCTCCAGCCTTGTGCTTTGTGGCGGCGATCGCCTGGCTACCGTTCCATTTGTATTTAGTTATCGCCTCTGGCTCCAGCTTAGTGGACTCGTTAGTGACGGATATTGTCAATGTGGCGATGCTGGTGACATTTTACAGCAGCATTTTGACCCTATCTACCTGGGCGGGCAAGCTTAACCTGTCCTGGGCCTATCTGCTGGGATATTTCATTTTCACCGCCTGGCCTGTTTTGATTTTAGGAGCCACCGAAATGGACGAGGGCACCCCATTTCCCGGCGGTCTGTGGTGGTTTGGGCTAGATTTATCCCAGTCAACGATGGTGCTGTTGACCTGGGGCACGGGGATTATGGTGGCCATTACCGCCTATTGCTGGAGCGCTTCCTGTCGCCGGTTTAATACGCCTCACGGCGCCACCCTGTAACGTCGTCAGGTTTATCAGGCTTTTGTTGGGTTTAACCTGCTGTTCCTAGGCTTTTTCTGGCCCATAGTCGACCCCGAAGCGAGCAATCTGGGCGGGTGGGGGTTTATTGCCCTGCTGTGGACGATGTTCCAAGCCCTGGCAATTTGGGGGACGATGCCGAGTCGTCAGCAGTTGATGGATTGGGGACGCTATCAGCATTTTTTGCGCCAAAAATCCCCCAGGAGAAACGCTCAACGGCGATCGCCAGAAGAATTCACGGTTCAAAAAAATACGGTTCACCCCCCCACCAGTCAACCTTCCACTGGTCAAAAGCGCAAGAACTCTTGGCATCCGTTGATCTGGAATAGAAATAGCCCGCCCTTTTTGGTGCCCGTCATTAATTTGGCCATTACCTGGGTGATTTGGAGCCCCTGGGCGATCGCCATGTTCCGGAACAGTAATAGTCCCACGTCCATATTTTTATTGCTGGGGCTGGGGGCCACCACTGCGGTTTTTATCACGA
>CALCTI010000630.1 GCA_937894105.1 uncultured cyanobacterium | reverse complement strand
GCTTTTGATTCTTCTAAATCTTTGATTGTTGCAATCTTTGATTGTTTCAGTCTCTGATTGTTCTAATCAGGGCGCGATCGCGAAGTTGGGGTCCACTCCGCCAGTAATTTGAGGACCAAATCGTGAAATTTTCCTGCGTAATTCCCTGCTACAACGCCGCCCGCTGGCTACCAGAAACCCTAGAAAGCATCGCCAAACAAACCTATCCGGTGCACGACATTGTGGTGACGGACGACGGGTCAACGGATAATTCAGTGTCCATTTTGGAGGCGGCTCGCGAGGGGGGGCTGCCCATTCAAATTTTAAAAGGGGGCGGCTTGGGACCGGCAGGGGCTCGCAACTTAGCCATTGAACGCTGTACCGGGGACTGGGTGGCTTTTCTGGACGCTGACGACTGGTGGCGACCGGACCACTTACAGCGAATTTATGACCTGGTGTCGACCACGGATGACGTGGTGTTCCTGGCAGCGGCGGAACACTTTTCCATTAACGTTAATCGCATTGTGTCCCGATCCGATGCTCCGTTCCAGGAGCCTAAATCGGGGATGACCCATTTTAAATATTGGGAGCTGTACAAGGAACACGGCATTTTAGAGCTGTCATCCATGGCGGTGCAGCGAAGTCGCCTGGTGGATGCGGGTGGCTTTGATCCAGAAATGCGCGGGGCAGAAGATTTGGAGCTCATGATGCGGATGGTTGTTGACCGCACCTGGAGCTACGATCCAACCCCCTCTAGCGTTTATCGCTGTAACAATCCCGAAAGCCATTCCCGCAAAGGCACCACCAATGCGGACTGCCTAGTGGCGAACCTGCGCACTTTGATTAAGTTGCAGAAGGAATACCATATTGACCCCGGTGAGATTCGAGGCAGTGCCCGCACCGTGATGTCGAAAATGATTACCGATGTGGAGCCGAGCGATCGCCCCTGGGTCAAGGGTTTGGCGTGGCCATACCTATCCAAAAAACAAAAGGCAATTTTTAAAATGGCGATCGCCGTCCCCTGGGCCTACGCCGGATTAAATCGACTACGCCAGAAACTCAAAGGAAACCAATATCGCCCTCGCCAGGTGGTTCCCCCCACCTCCTAACCCCATCCCAATGCGAATCCCTCCTTAATATCTCCAAATTCATGAAAAAGGATTTGTTAGTCTATGCCTAGACAAACCGCCCCGTGGGGTAAAACCCGCAGAATCAAAGGTCTCGAGGCTCCCAGGCTGTAGAATCCCACGCAGCTTAGGTCGTCCTACCTGATCCAACCCACGATCAAAGTAGGAATCTGAAACAACGGTCAAAAGCCTACCTTTCAGTGGAACGACACCCCGCTTATCCCAATTTCCTAAATTAAAGCGACATAAAATGCCCTTTTAAGCTTTCTTTTTTAGGCGTCCGATGTCTCTCAACTTAAAAGAATTGGTATTACTATCCCTCGAGACCTACGGGCTGTTATCAATTAAAGTCCAAAGTCTTGCACCACAAGGATTACAACCCTTAGCTTCCCTGTGAGAAAGGGACGCCCCCTGCATAAAACCTTTGAATAATGATTGGTAGCGCGCCTTGATTTTGCGAGCGACTTTCAGCCTGTAAGTTAGTAACGTTGCTAACTTGCAATCCACCGGGGCATAACGTCTAGCGAAAGACACTTGATTACGGTAAAAACCTACCGTTAACTAGAGTCGAACGAGTGCAGGGGTTTGAGGTGCGCCCCGACGAAGGGCAAAGATGGTTAAACATGCCCATTGTTGTCCTTTGGAGAAGCCGCGCCGAGCCTACTCGCATGGAAAAATGCGGTTTTTCAAAACATCATGATTGAAATTAGCTCATCTATCACAGTGCCAGGAGTCGCACCAGGGGCCACATCGTCCCTGCTGTTGGCCCAGGCGGTTCCAGACTTTTTAACTAACGCCATTGGTGGCGAAGCGGCAACATTGGTGTTCAACATCGTCAAAGCCGTCGCCGTTTTAATTATTGGCTGGATTGTCGCCACCTTTGTTGCTTTGGCAGTCAATGGACTGCTCAAGAAAGTCAGCATTGACAATCGTTTGGCAGGCTGGGTTGCCGGTAAGCCGGGAGACGCTCCTGATTTACCCGTTGAAAAATGGATTAGCAGCGCCGCCTTTTGGGGCATTATGCTGTTCACCATTTTGGTGTTCCTCGACACCCTAGGGCTGCAAAGTGCGTCCGCTCCCCTGCAAAATTTCCTAGGGGAAATCACCACCTTTGCACCTCGTTTGCTCAGTGCGGCTGTTTTAGCGGCGGTGGCCTGGGTTTTGGCGACCCTGTCCCGGTTGCTGGTAACTCAAGGGCTAAAGCGCTTTGCCTTTGACGATATGCTGGCTGAACAGTTTCAGGACTTTGAAGGGGGATCGCCAGTGGTTCTTAATGAAACCATTGGTAATTTCCTGTACTGGTTTATTCTGCTGCTGTTCCTGCCGTTTATTCTAGACACCCTCAATTTGCAGGGACCGCTAGAGCCGATTCAAAATCTGGTGGACCAGGTTCTATCCACCTTGCCCCAAATTTTCAAGGCGGGCGTGATTGGTGTGATTGGCTGGTTTATTGCCCGCTTAATTCGCTCAATCGCCTCCAATTTTTTGGCAGCGTCGGGCATTGATCGTTTGGGCAGCCGCATTGGTTTAAGCCAAGAATCTGGCACCCAAAGCATTTCCTGGTTGGCGGGTACGTTGGCATACGCCATTGTGCTGGTGGTTACTGCGATTTCAGTGCTCAAGGAGCTGCGCATTGAGGCGATTTCTAGCCCGGCGATCGCCATGTTAGAAGACGTACTGGGTGCACTGCCTTACGTGCTGAAGTCGGCGGCGGTGCTGATTGCAGCGTATATTGTGGGTCGTTTTATTGCAGGTTTGGTCACCAACATCCTCACCGGCATGGGCTTCAATAATATTCTGCGCGTGTTGGGCTTCCCCAGCGACACCACCACCTATGGCTCCCGCACCCCGTCAGAAATTGCCGGTATCGTCGTGCTAGTGGGCATTTTGCTCTTTGCCGCCGTTCCTGCCGTCGATGGGCTACAGGTGCCGGTGCTTACCACCTTGGTGGCTGAGCTACCGGAAGTTTTCTTCCAGGTGATGACCGGCGTCATTATCTTTGCGGTGGGGCTCTACCTAGCCAACTTAACGTTCCGCATTATTGCCACCGCTGGCAGTCGCCAGTCGATGATTTTGGCTCAAGCAGCGCGTATCGCCATTATTGCTTTTGTGGCAGCGATGGCGCTTCAGCAAATTGGTATCGCTACTGATATTGTCAACCTGGCTTTTGGCTTGCTATTGGGAGCGATCGCCGTTGCCATTGCGATCGCCTTTGGTCTCGGTGGTCGTGACGTTGCTGCCGAGGAAATCCGCAGCCTGCTCCACGATTTTAAAGACAAGGAGTAGGGAGAAGGACGCAATGACAGCAGCCAATGTGACAAACCATGCCATTGAGTTGGTTTTTGGATCACGTCATTAAGCAATGTCACTGATTTATATCGTTAAGTACCTAATTAGCGAGTGTCCTTAAATAAAGCCCCTTACTCTCCAAGAAATTGGGGAAATAGGCTAGAACAAAAGAGTGGGCAGTAAGTGCCCGCTCTTTTTTTATGATGTCTGGCTTGATAGTTGTCTTTATCAGTAGCTGTCTTTGTCAATGGATATCTTTGTCAATGGATATCTTTTCGATGGATGCCTTTTGTTTGCGTCCGCCTGAAAATCGCTGAAAATCATTTTCTCTCCTCAAAATGGGGCCGTATCCCGCCCCATTTTCGAACTGATTTTTGCCCTAAAGTGCGACTCAACAGTTTGACCCAATAAGGTCCTAAACAACCCGTGGTGTCTATGCCATTTTCATTTTCAACCTTTTCACTGCCAAAACAATTTTCCCTAAGACGGTCCCCCCAGGGGCGATCGCCTGAGTCCACTGATATTCGCGCTAACCCTCAGTTCGCCAAACTCCAAGAGGACGGCATCTACCCTTGCCCCGTTTGTCGCCACGGCACCGTCGCCACCATGCCTCTGATGGATGCCTTTTCCTGCGACTTTTGTCGCCATATTTTTAGCGCCGACTTTGAGGAGCAGGTGCTGCGAGTGGAGGACAGCGCCCAACCCCTACGATGGCAATGGCGCAGTAATAAAACCTGGCGTCCGGCTCGCTACACCAAAGCGGCCGCCACCCCCACCTTTTGGACAACCGCCGTGGCGATCGCCGTTATCCCACCGGCACTGGTGGGTACGTCTCAGTACCTATTCCCTCCCCTGTCGGGCACCAAATCCGCCATCCCCGTCCCCCCGCACCTATGGCTAGGGTTGACCGTTTTAATTCATGGGGCGATCGCGAGCTGGCTTTTGTTAGAGCACCATCAATGGTCCGCGTACGTTTCCCTAAAAGTTCAAGGGCAAGATTGGGTAGAAAAACTGCTGGGATGGCGACCCTAAAGCGTTAATCGAACAATTAGGGGCTGTTGTCAATTAAATTCTCATCAGTCAATTAAATTCTCATCAATTAAATTCTAAGTGAAGAGCTATAAGGGTTTCAGCCCCTAGTATTTTTGGTTTTAAGGGCGTGTACTCTTCACTGCGTAAGGCTTCTGGAGCTTAATTGATGACACGCCCAAGTTGCCAAATTATCCCCCAGCAACATAACGGCTCCTGAAACTGCGAGTCCCGTTAGGGCGAAGGAACCCCTTCCGTATTTGCATCCCCATTTACCAGCGCATTTAGCGGCTTTACATTAGTGGCGTCATTAGGGCTGGGACGGCGGTAGAACTTCCTAGGGCGATATACAATGGAGCCAGATTTTTCAAACTCTTTACAAAGGCTTAGTCTGAAGAGCACCACAGGGCTTTTCGATTAGGCAAACGGAGAAAAGCGTCTCGATGGGAAAGATTGTCGGCATTGACCTTGGCACCACGAATTCTGTTGTCGCCGTTATGGAAGGCGGCAAACCGATGGTGATTGCTAATGCGGAGGGGATGCGGACGACGCCGTCGGTAGTGGGTTTTAGTAAGGATGGTGAGCGGGTGGTGGGACAGCTTGCTCGACGGCAGGGGGTGCTCAATCCGCAGAATACTTACTACTCCCTGAAGCGATTTATTGGGCGTAAATATAACGAGTTGGATCCCGAAACAAAACAGGTTCCCTACACGATTCGCCGGGGAGAAACGGGGAATATTCGGGTGGATTGTCCCAAACAAGGGAAGGATCTTGCGCCGGATGAGTTGTCGGCGATGGTGATTCGCAAGCTGGC
>CALCTI010000629.1 GCA_937894105.1 uncultured cyanobacterium | reverse complement strand
GGGGCATTCTGTTAATCGTAATTGTGGCCACGTTGTATCGGTGCGCATCGCCAGGAGGATGGGGCGGTGGGGGCGTGTACTATCGGCCGGGATACCGTGGCGGTAGTTACAATGTAGCGCCGGGAGGAAGTCGCCGCACCACTGGAGGAAGTCGCACCACCGGGGGAAGCTTTCGAGGCGGTGGTCCCGGCGGTGGTAAGTAGAGAAGACCTGAGTTCGACATAGATCGCACCTTAATAGAGGGAGTAATTCTAAGTAGCTGTGCTCTTAGCAATCCTCTGTAGCTATTGAGAAATCGCTGATCTCCTCTCAGTTCCCCCTTGTTGAGGGAGGGATTAAGGCCCAGGCAGCGTTCGTGCCATTGAATTCAGATAAAAAAGTGTAAACAGTCGGCAGATAGGCGGCAGATAGGCGGCAGATCAGCGACAAAAAATAGGCGGAAAATGGGCAGCACTGCAAGTGGGTTTTCTTAAGGTTAATAGGGGCGACGCTAATAATCCCGATGTAAAACAACCATTGGAGTCGCGATCGCCCCAGCATTCTCCCGCCTCGGCGAGTTTTTCCCAGGGGCTGAACCACCGTCAGCGTAGCGTAGTGCTATTGGCGGCGGCGGCGTCTTCGGCCTGTGGTTTAGCGGTGGAATTATTGCTGGGGGGGCTTACCAGTTATTTGGTTGGGGATCATGCCTTAGCCTACGGTGTGGCGGTGGGGGGCTTTTTGGCGGCTATGGGGATCGGATCCTACTTAAGCCAGTTTGTGGCGGTTTCCACTAGTGATCCCGATGATCCAAAAATTGCACAGGATTTAATTCGAGCCTTTGTGCAAGTGGAATTAGCGATGGCGCCGGCGATCGCCCTGATGCCCCTGGGGTTATTTGCCCTATTTGTGGCGGGGGGCTGGCTATGGCTGGGGCTGGGGTTAGCTACGTTATTTTTGGGCATGTTGGCGGGGATGGAGGTGCCCCTGCTAACCCGTCTGCTAGAGCGGGATTCGTCGGTGAAGGAAGCCCTGGCAGGGGTATTGGCCCTGGATTATGCGGGGGCGCTGGTGGGGGCGATCGCCTTTCCGTTAGTGTTGTTGCCCTGGCTGGGGATGTTTCCGGCGGCGGCCTGTTTGGGGGCCATTCCGGCGGTGATGGTGGTGGCGATCGCTCAGGGATTTCGACCGCTGTTGCCTGGGGCAAAAACCTGGCGACGACTGGGATTAGTGGTAGCGATCGCCCTGTTGGTGCTGGCTCCGCTGACGGTTCCCCTGGGAAATACCTTAGAAAATCGGCTATACAAAGCGGCGGTAATTTATCGGGAAACCACCCAATATCAGCGCATTGTACTTACCCAAAACGCTGGAGATACGCGGCTATTTTTAAACGGCGACCTGCAATTTTCCACCGCTGACGAGTATCGCTACCACGAAGCCCTCACCTATCCGGTGTTAAGCGCGGCGGAGTCACCGAAACGGGTGCTGTTGCTGGGGGCTGGGGACGGACTGGCGCTGCGGGAAATTTTGCGCTGGCCCGGCGTGGAGGCGGTAACGGTGCTAGAGCTGGACCCGGCGGTGGTGAAATTGGGACGATTCCATCCAGCCCTGGTCACAGCCAACCGCCTTGCCTTTGACGATCCTCGGGTTACGGTGCAATTTGGCGACGCGTTTCAAGCGGCGCGTGATTTGCCCAAGCCCTTTGATGTGATTATTGCCGACTTTCCCGACCCGGATCGGGACGTGCTGGCTAAGCTGTATTCCGACGGGTTTTACCGCATGCTGCGATCGCACCTGAGCCCCACCGGCGCGATGGTCACCCAAGCCTCCAGCCCCTATTTTGCCCCCAAAGCCTTCGCCAGCGTCGCCGAAACCCTAGCCGCCGCAGGCTTTCTCACTTATCCCTACCGAGCGGACGTGCCCAGTTTCGGTCCCTGGGGGTTTGTGTTGGCTACCAATCAGGCGATCGCCCCCAACCGCCTCAAAATCCCCATCGAGTCACAATTCCTCACCCCAGCACTGCTGCCAGGGCTGTTTAACCTACCGAAGGACGAACAGTGGGAGCCGGGGAGCGTGGAAATTAACCGCCTTAGCCACCCGGTACTACCCCAGTATCAGCGTGATCGCCGTTGGCAATGGTATTAACGACAGTTAAATCTAAGCTCAAAGATGCCTGAAAATTAATTTAAAAAGATATATTTAAATTGCGCAGCCCAGGAAACATAAAAGATCAGGTTGAATTTGCAACCTAACAAACGAGGGAAATACTGATGGAATGGATTATTGTTATTGCCGTTGCTGTGGTGGCAGCAGTGGCGATTATTGCCATATTGGGTAATCAAAATAAATCATCAGCATCGTCGGCTGGCGAGGACGATCGCCGGCAATATCCCCCCGATTCTACGGCGATTTTATTTGATTTGCGCATTGGCGATATTGTGCAATATTTCGACGAAGATTGGATTGTTGAAGGGAAAATGACCTACAACGATGATGGCTTTGTGTGGATGGAATATTTATTGCAGCTGGGCGATCGCGCTCTGTGGCTATCGGTGGAAGAGGATGATTATTTAGAAACCTGTATGTTGGACCCGGTCAAGGATTTAGATATTAGCGGCGAGCCTCCCCAACAGTTAACCTACCAGGGCAATGAATACCGTTTAGACGAAGCCAGCGAAGCCAACATGACCCGCCTCACCTCAACGGGGCAGCGCACGTCGGAGAAATGTAAATATTACGACTATGAAGGTCCTGACGGGTTGGTTTTATCGATTGAAGATTGGGGAGGACAGCGGGAAATTAGCGCCGGCAAATCGGTGCCGCCGCGATCGCTAACAATCTTGCCGGGCGACGGTCAAAGTGTTTATCGGTAGGGCAATTCTCAACCCTAATGACTAACCCTGATGCACAATTAATTCCCTCTGAAACTGACAGTAATAGGTCCAGCAATGCTGACAGTATTGTTGGCAGTTATGGGAACAGTAATATGGCTAGTCACTGGCTGGTGGATTGCTATGGCTGCCAGGGCGATCGCCTCCACAATGCCCATCGATTAGAACAACTTTTAATTACGGCAGCAGACCGGGGAAGCTTATCCGTATTGCGCTCCCAAAGCCATCAGTTTCATCCCCACGGAGCCACAGTGTTGCTATTACTTAGTGAATCCCATTTGTCATTGCATACCTGGCCGGAGAAAGGTTATGCCGCATTGGATTTGTTTACCTGTGGCGATCGCTCCAATCCCGCAGCAGCCTATCAAACGGTGCTAGATTTTCTTTGCCCTGACCATCACCATGTGCAAAAAATCAATCGCTCCATGACGCCCCCATCTTTTCTCCCTCAAAAAATCAGTACAATTAACAAACTGGTATAACTAAACATAGGTTTTATTTCTGTTGGGAATTGCTTTTTATGTAAAGTGCATCGTGATGTATTGAATAAAAAGCTAGACCCTTACTCAACTCTTGTTTAGTGCGCTGGTCACTTACCAGACCCAGTGCGTATCCAATGGGAAATTAAAGCCAACGCACTGATTTTTTGAACTCAATATAAGACCTTTTCTTCAAGTGGCGTCTTAATTTATGGTTGTCCCTTCAAATACCTCGGCAATTCCATTAGGAACTGTAATTCAAGGATCCCTAAGCGAAGGACTAGAGGTTCGCCTCAATGGAGACGTGTCCGTGGAAACCATGCGAGTGGGAAAATTCTTGGTGGTTCGTGGTCGCCAAACCTACTTTTTCTGTATGTTGACGGACGTGGCCTTGGGCACCGCCAGCGGTCGAATTGCGGTGGATCCTCCCGATCCTAATGATGATTTCATGCGAGAAATTTTGGCGGGTAGCAGCACCTATGGCACCATCGATTTAACGCCGATGCTGATGTATTTACCCGAGTCAAATGAAGGGGATTTTAGTCAGAATTTTCAGAATAACGGTCAAGATCAAAAGGCAGGGAAAAATGGAAAGGGGAAGGGCGCAAAGAATGGAAAGAGCAACGGTTTAGGCTCCTTTGAGGCTAATACCAACGCTACCGTTCAGCTTTTGCCGGTGAAAACAATTCCGAGCCATTTTTCCCAGGTTTATGATGCGAGCGAGCGAGATTTTCGCATTGTTTTTGGATGGGAAGATGACCCGTTTCGGAAGAATTTTGCCATTGGCATGCCCATTGATATGGATGTGCCGGTGTGTTTGGATTTGGAGAGATTTGTGGAACGGAGTAACGGAGTTTTCGGTAAATCGGGCACCGGAAAATCGTTTTTGACGCGACTATTGCTGGCGGGGGTGATTCGGAAGCAGGTGGCGGTGAATTTGATTTTTGATATGCACTCGGAGTATGGCTGGGAGGCGATGACCGAAGGCAAAAGCGTGAATACGGTTAAGGGATTGCGACAGTTATTTCCCCGATCTGTGAAGGTTTACACGCTGGATTCCGCGTCCACAAAGCGTCGTGGGGTGCGCGACGCTCAGGATCTTTATATTAGCTACGACCAAATTGGCGTGGAGGATTTAACGTTAGTTAGTTCGGAGCTGAATCTATCAGAAGCTAGCTTGGAAAATGCCATTATTCTGAGGAATGAATTTGGTAAATCTTGGATTGCTCGGTTGTTAACAATGACCAATGAAGAAATCCAGGATTTTTGTGAAATGAAAATGGGGAGCAAGCCATCCATTATGGCTTTGCAACGGAAACTAACGCGTTTGGATGATATTGGCTATATTCGTAATGCCTGTCCCCACAATTACATTGCCCAAATTCAAGAGGATTTAGAGGCGGGTCGCCATGTGATTATTGAATTTGGATCCCAGTCCAATATGCTGGCGTATATGCTGGCGACCAATATTATTTCCCGGCGAATTCACAGCACCTATGTGCGTAAGGCGGAGAAGTTTTTACAAACGAAAAATCCCAATGATAAGCCTCGTCAGCTGATGATTGTGATTGAGGAAGCCCATCGGTTTTTGGATCCCCACACGGCGAAGCAGACGATTTTTGGGGTGATCGCGCGGGAAATGCGGAAGTATTTTGTGACTTTGTTGGTGGTGGATCAGCGACCGTCGGGGATTGATAACGAAGTGATGTCTCTGGTGCGCACGCGGATTACGGCGCTGCTTAATGACGATAAGGATATTGATGCAATCTTTACGGGAGTGTCTGGGGGGCAAAGTTTGCGGGCAGTGTTGTCGAAGTTGGATTCTAAGCAGCAGGCGTTGGTGTTGGGGCATGCGGTACCGATGCCGGTGGTGGTGCGCACTCGCCCCTATGATGAGGAGTTTTATGCGGAAATTGGCGATGTGAATTGGCAGGATTTGCCCGATGAGGTGCTGCTTCCCAAGGCGGAGGCGGCTAAGGCAGATTTGGGATTTTAAGGTTTGGGATTTTCGCTGGGCTGGGGTTGCAAGTAGACGCGGCGTTGACCGGGGGCTAGGCGGATGGTTTCTTGACGGGCGATCGCCTCCGCCTCTTTGGGATCAAAATACCGCCGAAAGTCTTGCTGTAAAGTTTGCACCCGCGCCTCGACCCCATAGGCTTCCGCCTGGATTTGCTGCAATCCAGCGTGGCGATTTAAGGTGTGGGGCACCAACTTTACCAATCCCACAATTGCTGCCGCGCCGAGAATTCCGTTGACGCCCAACTTGACGCTGAGCTCGAGGGTTTGGGCCACAACGGCTCGGTTGAGGTCGGTCTTCTTTTGGGGCTTTCGCTGGACTTTTTGCTGAGGGTTGCGGCGGAGTTGGGGCGATCGCCGAGAAACCGCGCCAGATGCACCTCCCTCTCCTACAGCAGGGCGACTTCGACGAGCACTGTTCTGATGAGCGCTTTGTGGGGAATTTTTCGAAGAAAACGAACCACGCTGCCCCCTACGACGAGGAGAATTGGTGTCTGGTGGACGAAACTGAGGCGAAACCATAGACGGTCAGCGAAAGAGGTTGTGTTGCTTTATAACCTAATAGCGACGCTAAAAGGCTTCAATAATGACTGCGGTATTTGCCCACTCAAGCTGCAAATTTCTGGGGGCTAATTCCGAAATATCACCGTAGAGCTATGTGACGTTTGAATTAACCTTCCTCAGTGTTTTAGCAAATTCAGAACAAACGGCCAACTAATTTGCTGAGATATCTGCGCTTCAGTGGGAGCGTGCCGCCCCAATTTCTTTTTTGTAAGCTTGTCGGGACCGGTTTTAAGTACGAAAGAAGCCCTATTCCACAACGGAAAATAGGGCTTAACCTACCGGTTTATTGGCTGACTTTGCGTGTCTGACTTTTTGGGTCTGACTTTTAGCAAAATCTTTGTACGGCGCTTTATGGGCGTGAGCACTCGATTTTGCGCACTTACCCGGCTCGCACTACTTCACGTATTTCTGCTACTTATAAAGGGCTGTGGACAGGCGGAGAGCCATTACAGCGGGAACCAAGGCAACCACAAGCGCGATTAAAACTTGAGTATCTGAAACTTCCATAGGAACTCCTGTAAGGTTTTCAGTGGCAATTTTGCCCATAACTCCCTCTACTGTGTTCCGTTACGGGGGGTTCTGAAATAGAGTTGTTACAAGGTGTAACAGAGCAATCCCTGTCACAATAACTAAGGATCACTAGGGGCTGTCATCAATTAAATCTCAAGTTCAATAGCTGCAAGGGTTTCAGCC
>CALCTI010000628.1 GCA_937894105.1 uncultured cyanobacterium | reverse complement strand
GCATGAAAACCTATCGTAATTAGCTCCATCGAGCCCACTCCACTCCCCGTGAAGTTGCCATGTTGCGAGGCATTTTACGACAGGTTCGCTGGGCAATCAATCAGCCCCAAGATCCCAACCATTAAATTCCTATCGTCAACTCGTCAATTAGGGCGTGTCATCAATCAAAGTCCAGAAGCCTTGCGCCGAGAGAAGTGCACGCCCTTTTAAATAAAAAATCAGGAAATAAAACCCTTGCAACGATTGAGCTTGAGATTTAGTTAATAACGGTCCCTAACGAGACTGGTCGCGATCGCTGAGCTTGGTCGAAGCGTTAGCGAAGAATAATGCGGATTTGGAATTAGCAAAGCGTCTCAACGTGACTTGTTATACCATTTCCCCCTAAATAAAGCGGCTAAGAATATCCTTGAAAGCTTTCTTTCTTCGTTCCCTGACGCCTCTCCAAGTAAAAGCATTGGCATTAATTTAAAAGCATTGGCATTAAATTAAGAGAAGTGGCATTAATTGACAAATTGACCATAAAACAAGCTTCATCCCCTCAGCTTCAAAAATCATTCAACGCCAGGCAGAAAGCTGGAAATACATCGATTTAAAACATTAACTTCCGTGTCGATTTTTAGAATTCGAATATTGTCAATCAAGTCAAAGTATGAAAGTCTTGAAATTATTTCGAGATTGTCAAAAATAGGCAGCCTCTTCTCTTTGAATTTTGATTTCCACACTAATGTTTGAGGATTTCCACTGCCTTTAATTGTTCCATAGCTAAAGGCTGGGTAGAAATCATGGATAAGGAAAACCAACTTATAAACGTCCCCATGCCAAGCCTTAGTATTATCTGAATTGCAGATTTTTCTCATGCCTTTCGATCTTGCTTTGTCGCTAATGGCGGAGAATGGATCGCTTGGCAAAGTATCGTCAATTAAAATAATTGACTCATCATGAATATGAGCCAAGGTGTTACAGAAGTCTCTATAGGTTTGTTCAAAAGTATGCAAACCGTCCAAAAAGACAATATCTAGCTTCTTTTTAGGATCGAGGGACTGAAAGAAATCATCAGACATCCCTTTGAAATAGGCTTCATTAGGATTAAATTTTTCTGGACATTTAAAGTGAAAATCAGGATCGACAGCATACTTTTCTGCCGCATTTACCTGCCTAAATGTTCTCCCTTTAAACACCCCGACTTCCAAGTAACTTTTGGCACCTAGTTCGTCAATCAAATAATTGATCCGTCTAACTGAATGGTGCAATTCTGCTAATTTTTCGTTAATAATGCCATTCATGGTTGTTCTTAAAAAATCGAGATTGCTATTATATCCCTTGCTATTTTTACTTCTGCAATAGAATAATTTTAATTGAAACTATTATGGTGTTCGAGTACCTTATCTTCGGGAATAAAGCTTGATAGAGTGCCCAAGCAAGGGCGTAAGAGAATTAAAGGTGGGTTATCCATTAAGTCCCGGAAATTTCACAAAGCAAGGGTCAACTTGTCTGTTCGAATAAAAACGTCAAGGGCAACCTTTGCTGAAGTTGAGGATTTGGTTAGGGCGTGTCATCAACTGAACTCCCGAAGCTTTGTGAAATAGGGTGTATATGCCCTTTGAAATAGAAAATGCGAGGAGCTAAAATTCTAGCGGCTACTGAGTTTGAGGTTTAATGGATGCCAGCCCCAAGTTGCCCGCTGCACTGCGCACGATTAATGCCCAAAGATTAATGCCCAAAAAGTAGAATAGAATGCTTTCCAAAGTGGGACAGGCGCATGGGGATGACACACCTTGGCTGAAACAAATTGGTCATCGCAGACAACACCGGCACCCAATTCTGAGTTCCCATCGAGACGGGAGCGATCGCCCCAGTCATCTCAAATTCCCCCTTTCCAAACCTCATCCGTTGATTTACCGCGTAAACTGCCCCCACCGCCACCGCCCGAATCCCGAAATCCGCGACGGCGATCGCTACCGGTGCGCCGTAAACTGACCCTCCTTCAGCGGCTAGTGTTGGGATTAGAGTCTATTGTTATTGCGCTCGCCTCAAAATTGCCTGAGAAGTCCCATCATCCCGAACAAGTCCGCCAATCCAGCCGAAGTCGCGCCGGTCGTCGAGGTCGTCCTAATTCCCTGCGCCCACCCGATCCCCGCGAACAGCCCTTCGGTCGTTTTCCGGCGCCCGATGATCAGGGCAATAGGAATGGAGCCCCACCACCCGCGACCTTTCCCGATCCCTTTTCGCCGCCCCAGTCTTCCCCGCCGCCTTCACCGGTTCCCGGTGATCGCCGCCGCCCTCGCCGATCTAGCTCGGATACGATTCCCCTGTGGCTCCAGGCGACGCGCACGGGGATTGTGGGCATTGGGCTGGGGGCGATCGTGGGGACGGTGATGCTGGCGATCGACCCGGCAACACGCCAAACGGCCTCGCCCAATTCCTCTGGTTTGCCCATTGCGTCCAGCGCTTTCGACTCCACCAATCAAGCCGGCAACGCCTCTAATCAAGTCGGCAACGCCTCTAACCCCGCCAACCCTGGCGCAGCTATCCCCGCCGCCAATCTCTTCACCAAACGCCACGGCGCACTCCAGGGCAAGGTGAAAGGGGTGGTGAATAAGTACAAAGGATTGAGCGCTCGGGTGGCGATCGTGGACCTGGACACGGGCGATTACGCCGTTTGGAATGACACCGTGTCGTCGCGGGCGGCTAGCACCATTAAGCTGCCGGTATTGGTGGCGTTTTTCCAGGAGGTGGACGCGGGACGCACGGCGCTGGATCAGCCCATTACCCTAGAAAAACGGCTGCTGACTGGAGAGGCCGGCGTGCTGCAATACCAACAGCCGGGCACGAAAATTACCGCGCTGGAGGTGCTGAATAAGATGATTGTGATCAGCGACAATGCGGCGACCAATTTAGCCATTAACCATCTGGGCGGGGCGGCGGCCCTGAACGATCGCTTCCGCCAGTGGGGACTTCAGGAAACCACCATTCGTACCTGGCTGCCGGATATTGGCGGCACCAATACGCTTACCGCGCGGGATATGGCGGTGTTGTTTTTCCGACTCCATCGGGGCGAACTGGTAAGTTTGCGGTCCCGCGATCGCCTCCTGGCTATCCTGCGCAACACCCGCAATCGCAGTTTGCTCAATCAAGGGCTCGGCAAAGGGGCGATCATCGCCCACAAAACCGGCACCTTAGGCAGCACTTTGGCGGATGTGGGCTTGGTGGATGCGCCCAACGGCCGGCGCTATGCGATCGCGGCGATCGTTCACCGCCCCCGCAACGATGCCCGCGCCGGTCAGCTGATTCGCGAATTGTCAAAAGTTGCCTACCAACATTTCTCGAACCTAAAACCCCTCGCGCGTTAATGTGGAGTGTAAACAAAAATTACATTTCATCAGCGTCGCCACACCCGTGCCAGCTTCTCCTTTCGACGATGAGATTGTGTTGTTCGACGCCGTTTCGGCTGCCCCCGACGCAATCCCCACCATTTTCGCTTTCCCCAACGCCTACACCATCGGTATTACCAGCCTGGGCTATCAAGTGGTGTGGGCGACCCTGGCGGGGCGGCAAGATTTGGATGTGGCGCGACTGTTTATGGATGCCCAGGAGTCGCTGCCGTCGTCGCCGGAATTGCTGGGCTTTTCCCTGTCCTGGGAGCTGGATTATGCCAATGTGCTCACCTTGCTGGAGCGGTTGGGAATTCCGCGAAAAAGTGGCGATCGCACTGTCCAGGATCCCATTATCTTCGGCGGCGGTCCCGTGCTGACGGGCAACCCCGAACCCTTCGCCGATTTTTTTGATGTGATTCTGCTGGGGGACGGCGAAGTTATCCTCGATAAATTTATTGATGCATATCAAGAGTTGCGAGGGGAAAGTCGCCAAGCTCAGTTAGAAAAACTAGCGCAGATCCCTGGTTTGTACGTGCCCCAGCTTTACACCGTCGAGTACACCGCCTCCGATGGTCCCATTGCCGCCATCCGCCCCATCAGCGACACCCTTCCCGAAACCGTCACCAAACAAACCCATCGTGGCAACACCCTATCGGCGTCCACCGTGGTCACCCCCCAGGCGGCATGGGAAAACATTTTTATGGTGGAAACGGTGCGCAGTTGCCCGGAAATGTGCCGATTCTGCCTTGCCAGCTATTTAACGCTGCCGTTCCGTACCGCCGACCTGGAGCAGTCCCTAATCCCCGCCATTGATCGCGGATTTGCCATCACCAACCGCATCGGCCTCCTAGGCGCATCGGTCACCCAACACCCAGAATTTGACACCTTAATCGATCGCCTCGCCAGCCCCACCTATGACGGCATGCGCCTCAGCGTTTCCTCAGTCCGCGCCAACACCATCACCGAAATATTCGCCCGCGTTCATTGCCAGCGCGACTCACGATCGGTCACCATTGCTGTGGAAAGTGGCTCCCAACGTATTCGCAATATCATCAACAAAAAACTAGAAACGGACGAAATCATCGCCGCAGCCCAACAGGCTAAAGCGGGCGGACTGAAAGCTATGAAGCTTTACGGCATGGCAGGGCTGCCGGAAGAAACCGACGACGATTTGCAAGAAACCGTAGATCTAATGTTGCGTCTCAAAAAAACCGCCCCCGGTCTCAAGCTCACCCTGGGATGCAGCACCTTTGTCCCCAAATCCCATACCCCCTTCCAATGGTTCGGCGTCAATCCCGAATCCCAAAAGCGCCTGAAATTTCTCCAGAAAAAACTACGCTCTAAGGGCATCGACTTCCGCCCCGAAAGCTATAAATGGTCCATCGTGCAGGCGTTGATTTCGAGGGGCGATCGCCGTTTAACTCCGCTGCTCGAAAAAGTGCGCGAATACGGCATGGGCAACACCGACAATCCCGACCACATCTCCACCGGCACCTACCGCCGCGCCTTCAAAGATTTAAAAGGCACCCTCCCTCCTTTGGACTACTACGTCCATCGCAATTGGGATCTTGACGAAGTTTTACCGTGGCAGCACCTTCAAGGACCGATTAGTTTGCCCGCTCTGCAAAAACACCGGGAAGTGGCGATCGCTCAGGCCTAGGGGCTGTCATCATTTAAACCTCAAAGCCTCTCGCTGTAACGGTTTCAGTCCCTAGTCTTTTTTGTTTTGAAAGGGCGTGTACTCCTCACTGTATAAGGCTTCTGGCTCTTAATTGATGACATGCCCTAGAAAACCAGTCCTAGAAAACCAGTCCTAGAAAACAATGTTGAGAATGGGCGATCGCTACAATAAAACCAAACCGTAACCATTGCGGAGAATCGCCCCTATGGTTTCATCCGTCAATCAACCTTTACCCACCTCTGCCGAACTGCCCTGCTCGGACGATACGCCTGTGGATAACGAAGATCAGAATCTTCTGCCAAATTTACTGCTCCTGCTGCTGACGGAAATTTGGAGCGATCGCCTGGACTGGTATTTCGGCGCAGATATGGCGATTTACCACACCACCGGCATCAGTCACGCGGTGCCCGTAGTGCCCGACGGATTTCTCAGTGTGGGAGTGGAGCGCAAGAAAGGCGGCAAGTCCCGGCGCAGTTATGTGATGTGGGAAGAGCAGGATATTCCCCCCATTTTTATATTGGAAATGGTGTCCCATACTCCAGGGGATGAGTACACCAAAAAGTTGGAAATCTATGCCCGGCTAGGGGTGCGGTATTACCTGATCGCCACCGGCCCTTCGAAGTTTATAAACTGGAAGAAGGCACTTACCGCCTACAAATTGGCGAGCCCTATTGGATGCCGGAAGCGGGGTTAGGCATTGGGCGCTATCAAGGCATTATTGGCGGAATTGAGCAAGAAATTTTGACTTGGTATGAAGCCAAAGGAAATCGCCACTTAAGTAAGGCGGAGAAGGAGGAGCAGCGGGCAGAATTGGAGCGAAAGCGGGCAGACCAGGAGCAGCGGGCAAGGGAACGGCTGGAGGCTTATTTGCGATCGCAAGGCATCGACCCTAGCCAATTGCCGGAATAAACAACTGTGACAAAAACTAAAGCGATCGCCCCAGCATGAGTCAACGACAGCAGCGAGAGAGCAAAAATATCAACGTTTTGTTCGTTTGCTCAATGAACAAATGGCGTAGTCCGACGGCGGAGAAGATTTATAGCAACCAGCCATTTGTCAACGTTCATTCCGCAGGCACCAGCGCGAAGGCGAAGCGTCACGTCTCTGCCAAGGATCTGAAATGGGCTGACCTTGTGATCGCAATGGAGCCAAAGCACGTTCAAAGATTAAAAGCTGATTTCCCAGAGTTTATGCGCCACACGGAAGTGCATAGTTTAGGGGTGGAAGACCGTTATGGGTATATGCACCCAGAGCTTGTGGAAGAGCTGAAAGCAGCGATCGCCCCAATATTGGAAAGCTACGTTTAATCTGCGAAGCGACTCAAGGGGCTGTTACCGTCACCGAACTGTTGAGGTTGATCGAATGCAGTTGCCGATCCATGCAGTTGCCGACCCATGCAGTTGCCGACGCATGCAGTTGCCGACACAAAGCCTGAAGCGATCACCCCCAGAAAATAGGAAGGGGCGATCGCTCCAAGTTTCGCAGCCACGAAGCTTTTAAACTAAGGCGCTATTGTGACAAACTCTGGGCGTAAGCCAGATTTTTCTCATAGGTGGGAATCCGATCCTTTGCCGTCTCATAGTTAGCATCAGTTTGGGGCACCTCTTTCATCGCGTTTACCGCCGCCTGCCACGCTTGGGCCACTGCGGACCAATCCCCAGGGGTTTGAGCCGTTTGGGCTAACTGAGACGCCTTAATCGCCTGACGCACACCCACATTAAACGAAGGCTCAGCTGGAGCCGTTGTTGCCGCTGGGCTAGGTGCCGCCTGAGGTGCCGCAGGACTGGGGCTAGCCGCAGGAGCCGGGCTTGCCTCAGCCACAGGATCCCCTTCCGCGTCCGGAGATTCTGCTGCCGCAGGAGTTTCACCTGCTGCCGGATCTGGAGATTCAGCGGTGGCTGGGTCTTCTTCTGGAGATGCCGCAGGCGCTGTTCCCTCGCCTTCCTCACCAGCTTCCGCCGCCGGGTCGGCTGTCGCTTCCGGATCCGGGTCCGTAGCCACTTCACCCTCAGGGGCACCGCCGGGCGTTGGGATATTCTGGCGGATTGACTCCGGCAACATCGCAATTAGCGGTTTGAAATAACCCTCTTGGAAGAAATACCAACCACCGCCTAAAATTGCCGCCAACAGTAGCAACAATACGATGGGCGAGGTACTGGCTTTCTTCTTTTCAGGGGCTGGAGCTTCTTCCGGCATATCGTCCATCGAGTCGCTCTCGTCACTACTATCGACAAAGTCATTATCAGCACCGAAGTCGTTGTCCGCCACTTCGTTGGCATAAACGTCTTCCAAACTCAGAGCCTCGTCGCCGGGGAGATCGCTATCGTCAATGGGGGGCAGCGCATCCATCGGCTCGTCCATTCCCGACAACCCAGCAGAGCCAAAATCTGCCCCGCCGCCGTCGTTTAGGGGAATTTCTTCGGTCCACTCCGATAGCAAGCTTCCCTGTTGTCGCCAGTCCACCTGGACGGATCGCAGTGAGGAAATATCCAGCTCCATCATGCCCTTGCGAATAAAGGCCACAACCGCCTCGCGATTCACTGGCTGCGCCCCTTCCAGGGTGACTAAAAGCGTGTCGCCTTCTTCCTGGGCGCTAACTTCAATCCCCTTACTTTGGAGCGATCGCCGCATAAGATAAGCGATCGCATCGGGGTCGCCCTGCTTGGCACGTTCAAGATATGGATTAGATGAGGTCATCGAAACACAAATAAACGAGGTGACCGAAAATTAAAACTCAAAAGAATTAAAACTCAAAGAGGATTAAAACTCAAAAAGCTATGTTGTCAAAAAAGTAAGCAACAAGTTCAAAAGCCCCTAGACAACGCTTTAATAGCGTTCTGTGACCTTAGCCGAATTAAACTTACCTTATCGCTTTTATCGCTCAAGACTCAGAGAACGTCCACTATTGAGGCAAATTGTTGAGGCAAATACGGTATTTGACTCCCAACGTAACCCCTTATTAACGCTTCCAAGTCAGTACCAACCAGGAGCACCAAAAGGCAAAATCGTAGGATGGAGCGCCAGAGGCTCCTTGAGGAGAGGATACAGAGAGTTCAGTTGCAATCTAATCTAACAGGCATCCCGGTCTAACCAAAGCAAATCAGCAGCCTCAAAGGTAAGAGCTGTTGCTAACCTCCTTGCGATGGGTAACCAGTCAGGACTTACACAAAATCCCAGTGCCCCTCACCCCCATTCTGTGTAAGTCCTGCCAATAAAAGCAGTATGTGGCAAGCCCTGCACCACTGCTTCGCCGGCGCTTTTATCGTGCCAGCGCTTCTAGTCTTGCCAACGCCTTGCAAACAATGCCCCTTAGTGCTCATTGAGACGTATTCAGCGCAGGTCAAAAAACTATACGGCAAATGCTAAAAGCCAATATCCACAGACCTTTCAGTCCCTAGAGCTTCTCATCTCAAAAGGTCTGTGCTCACCTATTGCGCAAGACTTTTGAGGTTTAATTAGGCTTCTGAAATCTCATTAATGACATACCCCAGATTCGGATCAGGCTTTGGAATGTCATTAGGTACAATTCAGCGCCAAAGGATACCAGAATTCTGTTGCCCAATAGGGAGAATATGGCGCTTCCCTGAATTTGTGCCGACAGAATTGTTGGCTTCCGCAGAAAACTGGCAAAATTAGGGCCTAGACGTAAATTTCTAAATATCGTTAGTTGTTCCAACTACCATTTCCCCGACGCCGACACCATGAGTACCGCTTGTCATATCATCGTCGAAAATAGCCCGGTCATTATTTATTACAGCCGTAATGGCGTTCCCCAAAAGCTGCTGCCAGTTTTGAATCGATTTTTGGAAACCTTTTGGCAAGAGCGGGAAAGCTTGGGAGAAAACGTGGATACGCCAGGGTGTTTGATAGCTCAGATTTTGGTGCGTTTTGGATTTGAAAGCTGCGAAGATGATTTTTCTAACCTGCGGGTGGGCACCGTTTACGATGCTCAGGTGGACTACCTTTACCATGTGGGTGAGGATCATACCGTAACGGTTTGGGTTCCCAAGGCTGACTATCGTGACGACCCTAGCGGTGGTTTAGGCTCCTGTCGTGAGCTTAATGGTGTCGTTGCGTAATGGGAAAAGTAGACGAAGACATATTGGGTCGCCAGGGTTATTGGGGTTGAGATTGAATTGATGACAGGGCGTTGAAGACGTTGTGCAAGGTGACCTAGCGTCTGAGAATTGTTAACCTACCAGTCTGATATAGTCCTTCTAAACTCTAATAGGACGCCTGGAAAAGCCTTTATGGTCGCTCTGTTTCAACACAAGATGCGTCAATGGACGCTGAAGATTTAGGCTAAGTCGGTCATCCTCTGCCGTTCGCGAAGCTTTGGCGAGACCGATAGTGCGGTCTTAGCTGTACACCATTACGCTAAATGTCCCATCAAGTGAATGTCCTACATCAGTGGCAATTGACTATATCAATGGAGCGTCCAAGCGTTAGCTCATCACAGGTGCGCAGAAATGGCTTCCGGGGGCAGAAGCAGAATTATCGCTGCCCTTGTTGGGGGCGACAATTTGTTGATAAGTGTCAATCCAACCGAAGCTAAAGTGATGATCGGCGTGAGTTGTGCTTGAAAATTGACCTCAATGGTGTGGGATTTCGCCCTATTGGGTAAGTGACAGAAGATTCACAACAACCACCATCATTGACTGGGTTAAAGACCCTCTGGAGCAGCGGCAGCCCCATCAAAAGTTCTTCGGCTAGAAGAAGTCAACGAATGACAGACTTTATGTCAGGTCAAAAAAATAACTGCTGGCTTGGGACTGCCGATCTCTCTTGACTCAGCAACGCCTTTCAGAGAATAACCATCAAAAATTGGTTTGAAGATTAGTATGGGCGGCAAAGTAACGGGCTGGTCTATTGGTCAATACCGTCAAATATGGTCTGATGGGGCTGTTAGTTTCTTTGTTTACCCATGGCGTCTGAGTCCACGTTTTCTCGTGAATCTTTTGCTAGATCTGCTTCCCTGACCTGGCGATCGCGCTACCAGTACCTATCGCCATTTTTAAAACAGCAGCGGCTAACAATTGTGCTGGCGCGGGGATGTACCGTTGGATTTACGGCGTTTTGGCCTGCCCTAGCCTGGCTGCCGGGACAGTTGGCTGACCCTATTGGAACGGGGGATCTGGGGGCGATCGCCCAGCTGGCAGGGGTGGGCGCAATTATTTTTGTGGTGCGCGGAGTTTTCCAGTTTGGGCAAGATTCCCTGATGGCAAAGGCTGCTCTCGCGATCGCCCGTGACCTGCGCGTATCTGTGTACGACCATCTGCAAAAACTCAGCCTCGATTACTTTGAAGCGGCAAAAGCAGGGGATATCGCCTATCGACTCACCGGCGATGTGGACCGGGTGGGCGATGCGATCAATAAATTATTTCACCAGTTTGTGCCCTGTGTGCTCCAGCTCATCGTGGTTCTGACTTACATGATTGTGCTCAACTGGCAGCTCACCCTCGTGTCCCTAATTATTGCGCCGCTTATGGCGGTGTTAATCGGCTGGTTTGGTGAGCGACTTTTGGATTTTGCCCGCAGTAGCCAAGGGCGGGTGTCTAACTTAGCTGCGATGGTAACGGAGGTTATCGGCGGCATGCGCCTAGTGCGGGCATTTGCGGCAGAATCCTACGAGCTGCGTCGGTTTACGGAAGAAGCTGACGCCGGCCGTCTCGCTAAATATCGCGCTGAACGGGCTAAGGCTATGCAGTTTGTGGTGGTGGGATTTTTGCAAGCCATGAGCGTGCTGTTGCTGTTTTGGCTGGGGGGCTGGCAAATTTCCCAGAGGCAGCTCACCGGTGCGGGATTTATTAGCTACGTGGCAGCGGTGGCGCTTTTGATCGATCCCATCAGCATCACCACTAGCAACTACAACGAATTTAAGGAAAGTCAGGCGTCCGTTGATCGCCTCTTCCAGCTTCTGCGGGAACCAGTCCTGGTGCGCGATCGCCCCGGTGCTCCCTCCCTTCCCCCGATCGCCGGCACCGTCACCTACGACCAGGTCACCTTTGCCTATCCCAACAGCAGCGCCCCCAATCCATCGGTGCTATAAAACCTTAGCTTCACTGCCAAACCTGGGGAGGCGATCGCCCTGGTCGGCGCATCGGGAGCGGGCAAAACCACCCTAATTAACCTGCTGACTCGCTTTTACGATCCCCAGCAAGGGCGCATTTTAATCGACGACACCGACATCAAAACCATCACCGCCCGCAGCCTGCGCCAGCAAATTGGTCTGGTGCCCCAGGACACGGTGCTGTTTTCCGGCACCATTGCTCAAAATATTGCCTTTGGTCGCGACATCATCGACTTTGACGCCGTAGAAAAAGCCGCCAAAATCGCCAACGCCCACGACTTTATTAGCCAATTTTCCCAGGGTTATCACACCTGGGTAGGCGAACGAGGAGTAAACCTATCGGGGGGACAGCGCCAACGGATTGCGATCGCCCGCGCCGTACTGTTGAACCCCAAAATCCTTATCCTCGACGAAGCAACCTCTGCCCTAGACTCGGAATCGGAAGCGCTGGTACAGGAAGCCTTACAGCGCTTAACCATGGGGAGGACTGTGTTTGCGATCGCCCATCGTTTGTCCACCGTTAGGGAAGCCCACCGCATTTTGGTAATGGAACAGGGACGCATCATTGAGTCAGGCACCCACAAAGAACTTTTATCCGCAAACGGTCGCTACGCCGCTTACTACGCCCAACAGTTTCGAGCATGATTTGAGCCGTCTTTAGCGTAAAAAATTAACCTATTGAAACCCTTAATCGCCCAACAGCTCCAATAGGGATTAAGGGATATCAACTTTACCATTGAAATATTGAGATAGGGGCAGCGTTTTCCCCGGTTCTCTAAGGAAGCGTTTACGGTGGAAAAGACAGGGAAATTACAACCCGTTTCATCGATTTTCTAAGGAACTAGCACCATGGAACAACTTCAACGCTACAAAGTTCGTTGCACCTTAACCTTTGGTGATATTTATCCTCAGATTATGGTGTGGCTGATTGTTATTTTCTTGTCCCTTGCTTCGGCGATCGCCCTAATGGGTGCAAATCGTCCGGTATATGCCCTAGCGATCGTGGGTTTGATATTGGTATTGTCACTACCTTTTCTCTTGTTTACCTTCGTTACCACGCTGCTAAATCATGTTGAATTTACGGCTGATGAAGAAGAAACATTCCCCCAATCCGCTGGCAATGTTCCACCGACAGTTGCTGAAGCAATGTAACGCGATTTTATGGGTTTAATTACCAGTTAATTGCCTGGTTAAAATCGTTTTTTTCGCAGTCTGGTTGATAATTGGATCGGTCCTAGGATCGGTCCTTTTTATTTTAAACTTCCATGACGTTGACGTCTTTCTAGGGTCACTTCATCAATGAATGAGACGCCTAGCGATCGCTGGGCTTGTCGCTTGCGAAGCGTTAGCGAAGCCAAACGTTGGTGAAGTCAACAGTGCGGATTTCGCCTTCTACTAGGGGCTGTCATCAATTAAATCCCTAAGTCAAGAGCCGTAAGAGTTTCAGCCCCTAGCTTTGTTTATTTTCAAAGGGCGCGTACTCCCCACGGCATAAGGCTTCTGGAGATTAATTGATGA
>CALCTI010000627.1 GCA_937894105.1 uncultured cyanobacterium | reverse complement strand
TACTCATCGTCTTACCCTACTCTGACTCCAATTTTGCCAAATTGAGAATTGCTGATAACTCATGGGATGCAAGGGTAATTCTCCCTTTCAAGTTAGGGGCTGGCGTCAATTAAGATTCAAACTCAATTGCTGCGACGGTTTCAGCCCCCAGATCTTTATTTCCAAGGGCGTGTACTTCCCAATACGTCGAGGCTCTGGAGTTTAATTGACCACGCGCCTTAGGTTGTTTTTTCGGAGGGAGGGATTGGGGCTCATGTTCAACGGTCTACACTAACCCTATTGAGCCGCCCAAACCAATCACAGCACTCATCAAGGTTTCGTATGGTTTGAACAGGCTGTAGGTATTACCCAGAAAATAGATCCAAATGCGGCAACTATTTTTTGTTTGCCTCCAAAAAATATGGACATCTAAGGGATACGAAATGCATCAATCAGTAAAGACTTTTCGCCAATTAACCGCTGGGAACCAGGACCATCATAAACAATCCATAAGCAGGGTTCTTCCCAGCATTGTCCTATGGCTATTCCTTCAGCTCGGTCATAGCCTCGCGCCATAGGTAACGTCATCATTAATTGCAAAGAATCGCCATCTAATTCATAAATAAAATCGGCGTTTTCAGAGTCTTTATTCCCTAGGGGCGATCGCCATCGAAACACATCAGCATAGCCATCGGCGGCCATTGTTGGACCCGCCAAAATCAACACATCATCTCCATGCCAGCACAGATCTCGAATGCCTTGCCCCTGTAAGTTGAAAATATGTTTTCGATAAAGATGTTTGCCCGCTGCTGGTAATAGCTTCACCTTATTTTTTTCTGTGTCGTCAAACCGCAATTCTAAGATTATTCCGTAGCCCCGTAAAACCGGTCCCCGTAATCCTAGAAAGATGCGATCGCCTCGCACCGCTAACCCTTCAATGTCGAGTCCATTTTCCTTGGAAGGAACTGGGTGATGAATGTAGTCACCCAAATGGGAATCCTTTCCCAAAGCTGTCATTAACGGGCTACCTTCCCAGTCGTCATCCGCATCGCCAAAGGGCAATATGTCACTGCCTTTTTCGATTAGCTTACCCTTAGAAGACACAGCCACCCGTCCCAACGCATAACGGTTTGGCTCTTTTACAACCTGGGTTAATCGCTTTAGATCCTTGCTTGGTTTTCCTTTCGGTCGCTTCCGTTTTTGGCTGTGGGAGCCCACAAACCACAGGTATCCATTATCAAAATCAAGCCCTTCAAAATCAATTTCCCCGTCAGGATCGGGCAGCGATAAAGTCTTTGGTAAAGCACAACCCTTATGCTTTCCATAGTGCATAGGAGTAATGGCATTTAGCTGCTCCAGGGTTTGTAATTCATCGGATCCCACCCACAAGCTACCGTCAGGGGTTATGGCGATCGCCGATAATTCACCCCATAAATCCACATCATTCCGATTAAATTCAAGCAGTATTCGACCGAGTAAAAATGCTTCCTTATCCATATTGATTGATGTTGATGTTGAACTTAACTCTAGTTTTAATTAGATTCTGCAATTTCAGACAGGGTTAACCAACGCTCCGTTGCCTGGTCAATTTCTTGTTCTAAATTGGCTAGGCGAGAGGTTAATTTTTCCATTTCCGTATAATCGCTGGGAGGATTTTCATAAAGCTTTTTCTCTAAACGTTCTTTTTCCTCTTCCAGCTCAGGTACTTTCCCATCTAATTCGGCTAACTCCCGCTTTTCTTTATAGGATAACTTTCGCGATCGCCCATTATTCTGAAACTTATTTTTAGTTTTTTGCTGGCTTTCTTTACCAGAGTTATTGGCAATTTTCTTAGCATTAACTAATTCTTGCTTTTCTTTTTCTTGCGCCTCTTCCCTAGCGCAAAAGTCTAAGTAAACAGAATAATTTCCAGGATACTGTCGTACGTTTCCCCCAGGCTCGAGAGCAAAAACTCTGTTGACTACACGATCTAGGAAGTAGCGATCGTGGGAAACAATAATCACACATCCGTTGAACGCTTCTAAATATTCTTCTAGGACTGCCAACGTTTGCACATCTAAATCGTTAGTGGGCTCGTCCAATACCAATACGTTAGGAGCTGCCATTAACACTCGTAATAGGAATAGGCGGCGTTTTTCCCCTCCTGATAATTTTTCAATCGGAGAAAACTGCATATCTGGAGGGAATAAAAATCGCTCCAGCATTTGAGAGGCTGTAATTGTATTTCCATCAGCCGTTTGAACAAGTTCTGCCGCCTCTTTTAAGTAGTTAATAACGCGCCAATTTCCTTTATCGCTCAGGTCATCTGTGTGCTGGTCAAAATAGCCCACATGAATGGTTTGCCCCAGGTTTACTTCTCCCTCGTCTGGCTTCAGACGCTGAATCATAATATTAACTAGAGTAGACTTCCCTGCCCCGTTTCCACCAATAACGCCCACTCGATCTTGCGGTTCAAAAGTATAGGTAAAGTCTTTAATTAAAGTGCGACTGTCATAGCTTTTGGACACGCCTTTAATTTCAATAACTTTTTTTCCAATTCGCCGAGATGCGGTGGAAATTTCCACTTTGCCTAGATCTTCTTTAAAGTCTTGTCCCTTCATTTCGTAATAGCGATCAATACGAGCTTTTTGCTTGGTGCTTCGCGCCTTTGCTCCGCGCTTAAGCCATGCTAATTCTCGCCGCAGAATCCCTTTTAATTTTTGCTTACTGCTGGCAGTGACCGCGTCTCCTTCAGCTTTTTTCTCTAGATAATAACCATAGTTTCCATCAAAGGAAGACAAATCACCACGATCTAATTCCACAATTCTTCGAGTGACTCGGTCTAAGAAATAGCGATCATGAGTAACCAGTAAAATAGCGCCGCGATAATTATTTAAATAGCCTTGCAACCACTCTACGGAAATAGCATCGAGGTGGTTTGTGGGCTCGTCCATTAATAATAAGTCTGGTTCTGATAGCAGCGCCGTTGCTAAAGCATTGCGTTTACGTTAGCCCCCCGACAAGTATCCTACCCTGGCTGAAAAATCATCAATACCTAGTTTGGATAAGATGATTTTCGCCTGGGTTTCTAAGTCCCAAGCGCCATCTGCTTCAATGCGATCGCCCAACGCCGCCATTTGGATCATCAGTCGATTAGTGTCGTCATTGGGCTGGGCGTTAGCTAATCGCTGGGACAGTAATTCATAGTCGCGAACCAAGCTAAGGCGATCGCTACAGTCGGCAAAAACCTGTTCTAGAACCGTCCGATCCTCTTCCACGGGCGGATCCTGAGGAAGATATACCACTCGATATTTTGAATTAACCCAGCGATCGCCCTGGTCTAAAGGCTCAATCCCCGCCAGCATTTTCATCAACGTAGACTTACCAGATCCGTTGGTGCCAATTAAACCTACTTTTTCACCCTCTTCTAAACTGAGGTTTCCATCTTGTAAAATCGCCTTGATGCCAAAATCTTTTGACGCATTTTTTAACGTTAGAATGCTCATCGCTTTGACTTAACAAGGTTTATAACGGGGACCCATTAACACGGGAACAAGAAGTAGGCTTCCGAACTTTTCTTACTACTCTTTACTGGCCGTTTCTTTGTTTTTTGCAATTTTATGCCTTTCTTCTTCAATGCGCCCTTCAATGCTATCTAACGTGGCTACGACTAAGCGCTTTGATTGGAGCTGCCAACCCCACTTTTGAATAGTCCAAGCTGCAATTATCCCACCACCCGTAAATAGCAAATCCGCAGGTTGATTCATTGAAATTCCTAACAATAATCCCAAGCCAGCGATGCCCCAGAACGGTAATGCCATTGCCTGACGCTGGGTTTCAACGGTTCGAGCAAAGCCCCCTGTGGGTAACTCTTCCTCAAGATTTTTTCTAACCTCTTGTTGTTCTGCTAAAGGTACGCTGAGGGCAATTTTTTGCTGTAGTTTTTCGATTTTCCGCGCCATTGTGCTGAAGTTCGTCAGCTCATCTTCTGCCATCAGAACTAGACGTCTTGTTTGATTAATACTCATAATGTTGGGCGCTGTTTGAAGCGAAGAAAAAACCAAGAAAAATAATGTGGAAGGAAATTTCGACCGGTTTTGGGCGGTTTACCGGAACTGGCCGCAGAAACTTGCTCTAGGATGGGATAAGACCACTCCAACTGAAAGCGTTATAAGCATAGCGGTTTGTGCCGTGCCTTGTCGTCAACTGATTGGTCGGTTCTTAGAACCTATGATCAGTTAGCTTCAAAAGTCTTGGGAGCAATGTTTACAGTTTCTAGCTTTTTGCCTAGGGCCTCTTATCAATTCAGCTCCAGAAGCTTTATGAAATTGGGAGTACACGCACTTCAGAAGGAGAATGCTAGTTGCAACCTTGGCAACTATTGAGTTTGAGATTTAACTGACGATCGCCCCTAGCCTTAGTAAAAGGATTGGTTTAAATAAGGAACAATGCCCCAGCCTAACGAGAACGATTTGAAGCAGCGTTTGCAGGAAATCGAGGCGGAACTTAACCAGCCCGGCGATGTGCCCTCATCGCCAAAAGTTACCGTTGAAAGTCCGCGATCACCCATTCCTAAGGAGATGCACCTGGGGGCGATTACCTCATCGGTCATATCCTGGTTTAGGGGGTTGGGCTCCACGGGTAAAATCATCGCCGGGGTGGTGGGAATCTTTGGGTTATTAACCTTGCTGAAGGTTACGGTTACGTTGGTGTCAACGGTGGTGAGTTTAGTGGCTCTCGGGGTGATTGGTTATCTGGCCTATCGCGTTTTAATTGCGCCGGAAGCTGACGACGTTTAAGACAGTATGGTATTACGTGCGAGATGGCATTCAGACGCAAGAAAACCACTTAAAAGTCTGCAAAAGGTGTTTTTATTGTTCGATAGCCTCTGTCATTAAAGCCTGCGTTTCTGCATCGTAAAGACGTACATAATTCCAATAGTTGCCCAAGACAGCTTTCACATAATTTCTGGTTTCTGGGAAAGGAATTTTTTCCACAAATTCGTCTAAATCTTGAGGGTTAAATCGTTTAATCCACTTAGCAATATTTCCTGGACCGGCATTGTAGCTGGCGATCGCATACATTGAATTGCCATCATATTCTTCGTGGGTGTAGTCCAAAAACCAAGTACCCAATGCCAGGTTATCGGTAGGGTTTCGCAGATCAAATTTGCCTAATCCAATTTCTTTTGCTCCCCAATCGCCAGTGGTGGGCAAAACTTGCATTAGACCAAGAGCTCCGGCAACAGATTCAATATCTTTTTCAAAGCGCGATTCCTGTCGAATTAAGCCGGTCACTAACATGGGGTGAAACTTTCGATTTTGAGCCGCCTTTGTAATTTCCTTGGCATAGGGAAACGGATACAGGGCATACCAATACGCTTCTGTTTGACTAAGCTGTTGATAGTCAACTTTTTCCTCCGGTCAATCTAAACTGGCAAGGTTAGAAATCAGAAAGATTCCGCTTAGGTAGTCGCCAATTTTTACGCGCATTGTGCCGTCTACAAACTGTTCTGCAATGGTGGGCGATCGCTGATTTCGGCGAGCTTTCCATTCTTCCCAAGCAGCTTGATCTTGATTTAACTGGTACAGTTCTTGCAGGACTGGATTGGCGATAGGTAGGGGCGATCGCGTTTGAGGAATCTGTGTTTTTGGGCGTAGTTGACGCACGGAGAAAAAGTCACCAACCGGCAGTCCTAGCTCACTAGCGGAACGCCAAGCATAGTAGGACTCAGGATAGGTTTTTAAAACTAATTGATAAGCCTGTTTTGCACCGTCAATATTGTTGGTTTTTGTCTGCCATTTTCCCAACCAAAATCCAGCACGGGGAGCCAGTTCACTATTAGGAGCTCGGGATACTAGGGCTTGAACCTGTCGGATTGCGTTGGCTAACTGACCGTTTTGGGCAGCGTCCCAAGCTGTTGTCCAACGTAGGATTGCTGCTGCTTCACTGCCGCCTTGATCCTGAAGAAGTTTTTGCCGCAGTTGGGCAGCGGTTTTGGGGCTACCCAGGTCATCGAAAGCCTTCGCTTGAAGGGCGATCGCCTCACCCGATAAATGGGGAAATTGTTGGATAGTTTGGGTTAGAAAATCGATGCGATCGCGAGACGGCAATAGGCTGGCTAATTTAACGCGAGCTTCTCCCGTTTCCGGTGCATCGGGGAATGTTTGTATGGCTTTTCTATAGGCAGCAATCGCCTCGTTCCGTTTCTTTCCTAACTGCAATCCTCGCCCAGCACGATAAGCATTTTGGGGCGTTGGTGCGGCTTTACGGTAGGCTGCTCCTGCTGAGCCATATTGAAATTTTCGCCAGTAAATCAACCCAATAGCTTCCCAATCTTGCGGCGTTAGGCGATCGCCATAGCGTTTTTCTAGCTGGATTAAATAGGTGCCAATATTGGGATCGTCAGGGGCATAGTTAACCAGGTGACGCAGTAATTCGGGGCTATCAGGGTTGGCTTTTAGGCGTTCTTTTACAACAGTAATGGTTTTAGGGTGCTGCTTTAAGTAAAAGTCAGGGTTTGCTTCCGGTGATGCTGTTTTTTCAGGGGTTATTATTTCATTCCAAAATGCAGCATTCTCTTGTCTAAGAGCGTAGTTTGCCTCAATTTTAATAAGGGGATTCTCGCCTTTTTCTGCTAATAGCGATCGCCACTGTTGTTCAATATTTGGATCGCCAGCTATTTCCAACGCTTTGAGGCGTAAAACGATAATATGGTTGGCTAGAATATCATATTCAGCGTCTAAATTTTCTAACCATTTCAACGCATCATTTGGGCGATTTTGGGCGATCGCATCCACCGCTAAAAGATAGCGAGCCCGACTTTTAGTGATTCCGTTATTGGCGTTGGCAAGTTCAGTGAGTCCCTGCACCCTTTGGTCGGGAGATTGACTTAATAAGGATGCTAAAGAACTGTCTTCAGCAATTTTTTTTGCTTCTGCCTTTGGACTATCTAAGGAGGCATTATCAAAGGAGAAAATATCTTGTCCATTTTGGATATTTTGGATAATATTTTTTCCCACTGGAGACATAGCAAAAACGCCGCCTCCAATTAAAGCAAGGCAGCTTATGCCAATGATTGAAAGCTGTGCGCTATTTTTTCTCACCTGTTGACTCTGGTAAATCAGTGTATTAATTGAATTTAGCTGAGAGTAAATTAGCTAAATTTTTAAGATTGGATCCTAATTTCAACCTAAAATTCAATGCCTTTTTGTGCCGGAACTCCCTGTTGAATAGGGTGCTTGATTTTTTTCATTTCTGTCACTAAATCAGCAGAATCAATGAGTGCTTGAGGGGCATATCGCCCAGTGCTGGCTACATGACATTGACTAGGACGATCTGCGATATCTTCTAGAACTTTATCCAAGTCTAACTGCTCATTTTTTAAAGCGATATGTAGCTCGTCTAGAACTACCAGATTGATATGGCTATTTTGAATATATTCTTTGGCAATATTCCAAGCAGCGATCGCCATTTCCCGATCCTGCTCAGGGTTTCGGGTTTCCCAGGTAAATCCTCCCCCAAGGGTATGGATTTCTACCGGCATTCCCAAGGATTTCAGCTTTGTTAACATCAGACGATCGCCATCGGGATAAGCCTCAGAGTTTTTAACAAACTGCACCACGGCCACGTTCAAACCATGGGCTAGATGACGATAAACCAGGTTCATTGCGCCGCTGGTTTTGCCCTTACCCGTGCCAGTAAAAACCGCGTAAAGTCCCCTTTCATTTCCGGCGCGATCGCGGTGGGATTTATCCTTAATCTCTTTGATTTTCTTTAAACGCAACTGAGCTTTTTCGTCCATATAAAACCTCGTTTATGATTACTTTTTTTGAGTCTTAATGGTTATTAATTAGTCTTTTGAAAGAGGGACGGGCGTAATAGTAAATAGGTTAGGGGACCGAATAAGGGAATACAAGCGATCGCCGTCCAAAGGGAGGGATTATCGCCCCTTCGCCGCGTCACATCGTCGCCAACTAAGGTGGGAAAAAGCACCGATAAAGCACAGAAATCCAGGCTCATTACGTGGACAAACTTGCTACTTTGCCACTGGTTCACAAAATCTGTCCAATCCCCTTGGGTAATGCCGTAGACAGCCAAAGCACCGGCACCGGCGAAGAGTACCAGGGGAAGCCAGCGGGAGTCCCAAAATTTTAGCGTCCACAGCCGCCCTTCGGAAAAATCTTGGGTTGCTTCGCCGCCTAAGGACTTACGAAAGGCCAAGTAGGGCAACACGGCAAAAGCTCCGACACCGAAGGATCCTGCTAAGAATGGCCAGGCTTTGGGCGATCGCTCGTGACCATCAGCCAGGAGCATACAGCCGTAAATCATTGGCCAAACCCCCATTAAATTGAACACAGCCACTAAAAATGGATTGAGTTCTGAGATTTGCCCGCTCGACAATTTAAGGATGACATCAAGGGTTTCGGGATTATCCGGCGGGGCAAGTATCGCAGCATAAGCAATAAATCCCACCCACAGAACACCGTAAATCAACAATGATTTACTTACTGGCAGCTTGATATTTTCAGTTGTTGACATCTCGAGTGTTTAACTTCTTGAATTTTTAGGACTATAGATTAACTTATTTCTGGGGTGTTGAGGTTTTGGATTTTTGTTGTGCTGGGTTGTTGTCAAGCTGGATTGTGGTGATGGCAAATTCTTGTTTAGCTGACAATTTGTTCAGACAGGTATTCGGCGGTGGATCCCACTAGGGCGATCGCGGTGTCGTAGTTCATACGCGTGGGGCCCAGGAGTCCGACGCTGCCCCAGTGACGGGCAATATCACCGTATTGGGAGGAGATAAGTGAATAGTTTTGGATGGGTTCCCAGGGATTTTCAGAGCCGATGCGGACGGTGACCTGGTGTTGGTGTTCAGATAGGGCAAGGGCAGGATTGCTGTAGATTAAAGTGCTGAGATGGTCCTGCTCTTCTTCTAATAGATGCAGCAGGGTTTGCACCTGTTCCAGCTCGGTGAATTCCGGTTGGCGTAGCACTGCCGAGACGCCGCCAATCATAATTCTTCCTTTTGGGGCAGGCAGGGCCTGGTTGCTAAGCTCTTGCAGCAGCATTTGCAAAAAGTCGCCGTACTGCTCAAATTGTCGCCCCAGCTCCTGCCAGTCCAGGGCCGATAGGTCTCCTAAGGGGCGATCGCGTAGTTGGCACGTTAAGAAGTTGGATAGTAGCGTTAATTCTTGCCCCAGGGTTTCGGGGTCTAGTGCTTCCCAGGGG
>CALCTI010000626.1 GCA_937894105.1 uncultured cyanobacterium | reverse complement strand
AGTATCGGCGGCGTTTGTGGACGCTTGATTTAAGGGGTGAGAGCTTTTCATTTGGGGCAAGGACGTGAAATCTGCGGTGATGAGTCTCTGACATATGCTCGCTGGTGCTGGGGAATGGGCGATCGCAGTCTTAACCCATTGGAAGAGTGTGGCAAAATGATTGGGGTTTTTGGGCGCTAAAAAAGTTTGATGGCTGCCTAATAAATCGTTTACGCCGATCACTTTTAATACCCAGCGTTAGGGTTCGCAAAATCTATGCCCCGCCGTAACGATATCCAAAAGATTCTCCTACTTGGTTCCGGTCCCATCATCATCGGGCAAGCCTGTGAGTTTGATTATTCCGGTACCCAGGCGTGTAAGGCGTTGCGATCAGAGGGGTACGAAGTGGTGTTGGTGAATTCCAACCCGGCGACAATTATGACGGACCCGGATACGGCGGATCGCACCTACATTGAGCCCCTGACGCCGGATACGGTCGAAAAGATTATTCAAAAGGAGCGCCCCGATGCCCTATTGCCCACCATGGGGGGACAAACGGCCCTAAATATTGCGGTGGATCTGGCGAAAAATGGGGCGCTGGCAAAGTATGGCGTGGAGCTGATTGGGGCGAAGTTGCCGGCGATCGAAATGGCAGAGGATCGTAAGCTCTTTAAAGAAGCCATGGAGCGCATCGGCGGGGGCGTATGTCCGTCGGGGCTGGCGAATTCATTGGAAGACGCGCGAGAAATCGCCAAAGAAATTGGGGGCTATCCCCTGATTATTCGCCCGGCGTTCACCATGGGGGGCACCGGCGGCGGTATTGCCTATAACCAGCGAGAATTTGAGGAAATTTGTTCGTCGGGCATCGATGCAAGCCCGGTGTCCCAAATTTTGATTGAGCCGTCTCTACTGGGATGGAAGGAGTATGAGCTGGAGGTGATGCGCGACCTGGCGGACAACGTGGTGATCATTTGCTCCATTGAAAACTTTGACCCCATGGGTGTCCACACGGGTGACTCCATTACCGTGGCTCCGGCCCAGACTTTGACCGACAAGGAATATCAGCGGCTGCGGGATGCGTCGATTAAGATTATTCGCGAAATCGGCGTGGAAACGGGTGGGTCTAACATTCAGTTTTCGGTGAATCCCGACACCGGCGACATGATTGTGATCGAGATGAACCCGCGAGTGTCCCGCAGCTCAGCACTGGCATCGAAAGCCACCGGTTTTCCCATCGCCAAGTTCGCCGCAAAGCTGGCGGTGGGCTATACCCTGGATGAAATTTCTAACGACATTACCCAGAAAACCCCGGCATCTTTCGAGCCCACCATTGACTATGTGGTCACCAAGATTCCCCGATTCGCCTTCGAAAAATTCCCCAACAGCTCCAGCACCTTAACGACGCAAATGAAGTCGGTAGGGGAGGCGATGGCGATCGGGCGCACTTTCCAAGAGTCGTTTCAAAAGGCATTGCGATCGCTGGAAACTGGTCGAGCGGGCTGGGGCTGTGACAAATCCGAAACCCTGCCCAGCCTGAGCCAAATTCGTTCTGGCTTGCGCAACCCTAGCCCGGACCGGGTTTTTACCTTGCGCCACGCTTTGAAAATGGGAATGGCGGTGGAGGAAATCTATGAGCTAACGGCGATCGATCCCTGGTTTCTTCATCAGCTAATGGGGCTGGTGGAGTCGGAGAATATGCTGAAGGTGACGCCCCTCGAGGACTTGGATGCGTCCAAGATGATGGGAATTAAGCAGCAGGGCTTTAGCGATCGCCAAATTGCCTACGCTACCAAAACCACCGAGGACGAGGTGCGTGCCTACCGCAAATCCCTGGGCGTCATTCCTGTGTACAAAACCGTGGACACCTGCGCCGCCGAATTTGAAGCCTACACGCCGTACTACTATTCCGCCTACGAAACGGGATCCATGCGAGTCACCGGCGATGGGGTGGAACGGGTGCCGCCAGAGTCGGAGCGAATTCCGTCCGATAAGCCGAAGGTGATGATTTTGGGCGGCGGTCCTAACCGAATTGGGCAGGGGATTGAATTTGACTACTGCTGCTGCCACGCCTCCTTTGCCATGCAGGACAACGGCTACGAAACTATTATGGTGAATTCCAACCCGGAGACCGTTTCCACGGACTATGACACGAGCGATCGCCTATACTTCGAGCCCCTGACCAAAGAAGACGTGCTGAACATCATTGAAGCGGAGCAACCGGAAGGGGTGGTGGTGCAGTTTGGGGGACAAACGCCGTTGAAGTTGGCAGTGCCTCTCCAGGAAGTGCTGGCAGCCAACGCTGATTTGCCGACGCAAATTTGGGGGACGAGCCCTGATTCCATTGACGCCGCTGAGGACCGGGAGCGGTTTGAAAAGATCCTGCGAATGTTGGATATTAAGCAGCCCCCCAACGGCATTGCCCGCAGCAATAGTGAAGCGGTGAAAATTGCCCAGAGAATTAGCTATCCGGTGGTGGTGCGCCCCAGCTATGTGCTCGGCGGTCGTGCTATGGAAATTGTGTACTCTGACTCGGAGCTGGACCGCTACATGACCTACGCGGTGCAGGTGGAACCGGACCATCCCATTTTGATTGATAAGTATTTGGTGAATGCCATTGAGGTGGATGTGGATGCGATCGCCGACAAGGACGGCAATGTCACCATCGGCGGCATTATGGAGCACATTGAACAGGCGGGAATTCACTCCGGCGATTCAGCCTGCTCCCTACCTCCTTTCTCCCTCTCCGAGCCAGCCCTAACCACCATTCGAGAATGGACGATCGCCCTAGCCAAAGCCCTTAAGGTTATCGGGCTTATGAATATCCAATTTGCGGTGGTGACTGATCCGGAAACTAAGGAACCCCAGGTGTACATCCTGGAAGCGAACCCGCGCGCCTCGCGCACCGTACCCTTTGTGTCCAAAGCGATCGGAGTACCCCTGGCAAAAATGGCAGTGCAGGTGATGTCTGGGCGGTCCTTGTCCCAGCTCCGCTACACCGAGGAAGTGATTCCCAAGCACATTGCCCTAAAAGAAGCGGTCCTACCCTTTAATAAATTTGCTGGCACCGACACCCTGCTGGGACCTGAGATGCGATCAACGGGCGAGGTGATGGGCATTGACGCTAGCTTTGGCACTGCTTTTGCGAAGGCTGAGCTAGGAGCGGGTCAGGAGTTGCCCCTGGAAGGCACCGTGTTTGTGTCCATGAATGATCGCGATAAAGGCGCTGTTATCCCCGTCGTCGAGGAATTTCTAGATCTAGGGTTCCGGGTGATTGCCACGGCGGGTACCTGGCGATCGCTCCACCAAGCGGGACTAGATCAAGTGGAAACAGTGTTGAAGGTTCACGAAGGGCGCCCCCATATTGTGGATGCGATCGTTAACGACCAGGTGCAGTTGGTTATCAACACCCCCGTAGGCGAAGTGGCCCAATACGATGACCAACAAATTCGCCGCACCGCCCTGGACTACAAAGTGCCAACCGTAACCACCATCGCAGGAGCCAAGGCAACGGTGGCGGCAATTCGGGCTTTACGTTCAGAGGACTTTACCGTCAAGGCGATCCAAGATTTTGTTTAGATCATGTCATCATTAAACTCCAGAAGCTTTACGCAGTGGGGAGTACACGCTCTTCTAGATGGAAATACTAGGGGCTACCCCTGGCAGCTATTGAGCTTGAAATTTAGTGGATGACAGCCCCCAGACGAATCGCACTTTACAGGGACTGTCTGAAGCAAGATTTAAGGTTTCCCTGAAAATCGTATAGTCGTA
Source organism: uncultured cyanobacterium (assembly GCA_937894105.1). Classification (GTDB taxonomy): domain Bacteria; phylum Cyanobacteriota; class Cyanobacteriia; order CACIAM-69d; family CACIAM-69d; genus CALGDE01. The sequence continues at coordinate 8,433 of CALCTI010000626.1, read as the reverse complement.
CACAGTTTTCTTGATCGCGAACAAAAAATATACGCGATCGCAATCTTGCGGCTGCGACTATAGAAATGTGGAATTAAGCGACAGCTTGTGACTGCCAAAGTTGCTCGCACTTCCTGTTTCTACAGAATCACGAGCAAAGACTCGGCTCAACCCAGAGCCTGCTTTAAGACAAAACTGCAGTTTACTAGGATTCGATAATATGTCCCCTCAATTTAAACTTCCCGCTGTTGATGCCGATGTAGCCAGCGTTTTCTCAGAAGTATGGGATTCGGGAAAGGTTACCAGTAACAACCGTAAGGAAATTCAGTCCGCATTATTGTGCGGCGGTTTAACCCACGATGACCACATGGCAATTGACCGTATGGTGCATGCCGTGAAACGTGGCTGGCTCAGCTTTGACTAGGGCGCGTGTCATTAATTAAGTTCCAAAAAGCCTTACCCAAAAGCATTACCCAGCGGAGAATACACGCCCCTCAGAAATAAAAATGCTGGGGATTGAAACCCTTACGGATCTTAATTTGGAAATTTAAGTGATGACAGCCCCTCGGGGGACGACCGCGTCCCATTACCCTATTTAAATCTCGACGGAAATTGGGACACCATTGTGTAAAGCCTGCTTTATAAGCTTGGCTAAAAAATTTGCCCATTGTGGTCATTGCGTTTCAGTAGCGCCTTCCACAGTGGGCATTTTTGCTGGGTTTCACCCAAACGACTCTCCGCCACAGAGGTAGGGTGATGTTGCTACGGTGATTGCATGTGAGGCGATCGCCGGGACAAGTTCATCGGCGCTAAAGAATTGATCAGGGGCTCCGAACGCGCCCTCCATTTTCTAGATCTCCGCAAAAAGGCGATCATTTCCTGAATATATGTTTGCAATTATTTCTATATGTTGTAATAATTCATATAGAAGGTGACCAATGACACAATCATTGGTTTTGCTTCAACTCTTAAAAGTCCTTCAGGTCAAGATCCGCAGCAAAGCCGGGTCGCGCTTGAAGTCAGATCCACACCTCACTCACTCAACATGCCAATGTCTTCACTTCTTAAGTTGCCTCCCCTTTGTGTTGACACCGATGTGGTCAATACCTTCTCAGCCGTTTGGGAATTGGGACAGGTCACCGAACACAATCGCCAAGAAATTAAGTCCGCACTGTTGTATGGAAATTTGACCAAAGAGGAGCATATAGTAATTGATCGCTTGATACACGCCGTAAAGCGTGGCTGGATCAGACTTAGCTAGGCTCGCATAAAAATCCTAGGGCTTCCTTTCTCTCCACTGGAAGTCTAGGATGTTATTCTTATGACCCCCATAACCCGATTAAAAATCCTGTTCGGCTTTGTGGATATATTGCAATAACGCCCTTAACTCGACTGGACAATTTTTCGGTATTTTGCCCGAATTGCATCCCGTGACATCGATACGGCGCTATCGGCAATGCCCGTAGACTCTGGGGCGATCGCCGAACCCCCTTCATCGGCGATCGGCACCAGCAGATGAAACTGGCTACCCTGGTCACATCCGTCAGACTCTGCCCACACCCTGGCGCCCCACCCCTTCAAAATCAGGCGACAAATAGCGTATCCTGAACCCGTGCCCCCAACGGTGCGGCGTAGGGAACCCTCCGCCTGATAAAACCGATCAAACACTGCCTCTAGCTGGTTGGCATCAATACCACGTCCTGTATCAGCAATCGTAAGCTGCAGTTTTTTATCGTCAACTTCATGGGCAGTAATGGAGACTTTGCCGTCGTTGGGGGTAAATTTACAGGCGTTATCTAACAGTTTAGACAGCACTTCCACCAACCACTCCCCGTCCGATTCAACGGGACTAAGGTGGGCAGGCAGCTTAAGAACGATCCCCGGACGGGACGAGGAATTAAATCGCGTATAAATACCGCTAAGGGCTAAATCCACACATTCTTGCACCGAAAGGGGTTCTAAATTCCACGGTACCCGACCACTTTCTAGTCGCGATAACGTCAAAAAGTCCTGCACTAAATAGCGCATTCGATCCGCATCTTCCAGGGCTGTTTCTAACATAACCTGGCGCAATTCTTGAGCCATATTCGGCTCGCTGGCTAAGCTTTCTAAACACACCCGAATGGTGGACAACGGCGTCCGTAACTCGTGTCCAGTGATGGCGATTAAATTGCTGCGGGTTTGGTCCAACACTTCTAGCTGTTCACTGAAGTTTTCCAGATCCGCATAGGCTTGGGCCTGGAGTAAAGCCCCCCCTAGCTGCACTGCCACTGCTTCCACTAGGCTGACTTCATCGTTGGTCCAGGTGTGGGCGAAGCTGCCGCAGTGGTGCAGTTCGATCATTCCGAGAAATTTATCTCGATAGCGTACGGGCACCAGCAGCCACGAGGTGATGCCCCAGCGCTGGGCAAGCTCTTGGGCCAAATTATCAGCGGGCTCTAACAGTCGCTTATCTTCAGCGGTGTCGGCGATCGCCACCGCCGTCACCTCATCCTGGGCAATGCTTTGGAAAAGGGGAATATCTTGTAGGGGCCACACATTACCGGTCACTGTCGCCACATTGGCCGCCAGCGCCTCATGGGCAATGGCTGTGGTTTCGTCATCAATGCCACAGCGATAAACCAAGCAGCGACACACCCGTAAGGCTTGGCTCAGCTCCTTGCTAGCGATCGCCAGCACCTCATTGGGATCCAAAGACTGGCGAATGGTGGACGAAATAAAATTAATCAGCCGCTCTCGCCGCTCCCGGTTGGCGATATTTTGATAAGCCTTTGTTAGCTTGTTCTGCCCCGTTTGCAAATAGGTCATCAGCCGCTTCGCAAAGGGCTCCGGGTCACTATGAATAAAAGGCTTGGCCGCAGAGCTGGGTAAGGATCCTATCAGGGGGACAATGGAATCACGCAGGTCCGGGCGATAGTGACAAATGCGCTTTAGCAAAATTACGGTGGCGGCGCAGGTGGTGGGGCGATCAAAGGTCCACACCCCTTCAAAGCGACGGTTGCGGTTGGCCACTGTGGACACCGTTAAAGCCGACTTTTTGCCCGCGCTCCCATCGGGCGATCGCCGCTCGGCACAAATTAAACAGGCGGCGTAGTTTTGTCCCAAAATCACCAAATGCCATTCGTTCGCTAGGGCATCCTCCGGGGTGAAAGACACCGCCTCGTGATTTTTGGGACTGGCAATTAAATCCGTCTCCGGCGACGCCAAAACGTACACGTAGGGCGATCGCCGTCCAATGCGCTCATAGCGGCGAGCTTCTTGGCGATAAAACCGCTCCTTTTGGAAACAGGCAATCACCACAGGTACGTCATCATCACTGCCGGCCAACACCAAATCTTCCATGGCGTGGGACAGGGCAGTGAGGGAATTTTTGAAATATATTTGCGATCGCAGCTGGGGACACTCAGCGAGCAAATCGCTCAAAACCGAGCTCGGCAGAGGCACCAGAGCATCAGAATTAACGCCGTTGGTGCCGTTTTGAATGCCCCCCTGGGGCGGTATACCAGCTTGATGAGTTAATTCAGAACCCACAGATGATCGTTGCTCCCATCGCTCCAACGGTAAGTGCCCACAAAACAGTGCAGCATTCACTACACTTTTTCACAGGTTTTTTAACGTCCTTTCCTAGCCTAGCAGGTGTTTAAGGGTTGGCAGCGGGGCATCAAAGAGATGTTACAGACCGCTACGGTTGGGGGTGATGTGTGTCAGGATCTGATTCTTTCTGCGGCTAAATATTACACAACGTTACGCAGTCTTATTGCAAAGATGGGGTTAAGTCTGTGTCGCCCTAAGCCCTTTGCAAAGGGCGCTAACCAGTTGTTCATTTTGGGACGGGGTGCGCACGGCAACGCGAAAGTATCTGTCCCCTAGCTCGGGAAAAGTGGCACAGTTGCGAATGGCAATGGCATCGCCCATCAATAATTGCTGTTGCATCGCCGATACGGACACGGCACTTTTCACCAATAAATAATTTGCCGCCCCCGGATATACCGCCATGCCGGGCAATTGTCCTATCCTCTGTTGCAAGTTTTCCCGCGCCGCCGATAGCCATCGCCAGGTTTTCTGGACAAAGTCGCGATCGCCCAGGGCTGCCAGCCCCGCCACCTCTGCCAGAGCATTGACACACCAAGGATCTCGCCACGTTTGCCAGCGTTTGAGGCGATCCGGGTGGGCAATGGCATACCCTAGCCGCAAGCCGGGAATGCTGTAAAACTTGGTGAGCGATCGCACAATCACCAACTGAGGGTACTCCGTCACCTGGTGGATTAAACTTTGCTGCTGCTCCGGCGGCAAAAAATCCATAAACGCCTCATCGATCGCCACCAACTCCAGCGCCTCGGCAGTTTCCGCAAGGCGCTGGCGGATGGTATCAGCGGACCAAAGGCGACCGGTGGGGTTGTGGGGATTGTTCAGCCACAGGGCGCTAGGGGGCCGGGGCGATCGTGCCCAAGGTAAGTGAGTGTTACCCGGCTCCAGGGACAGGGGAATGGGGGTGATGGGAATATCCAGTGCTTTTAGGGCCCGTCCGTAATCGGCGAAGGCGGGCACTGGCAAATACACCGTGCTGCAATTGACACAGTCCCGTGCGATCCAGGTAAACAATTCTGCCGCACCGTTGCCGGGAAAGATCCAGTCTGGGTCGATGTGGTGGTGCTGAGCGATCGCCTCACGCAGGCGGGTGTAATTCGGATCGGGATAGGCGGTTAAAGCTCGCTGGTTTTCAATGGCGTTTTGCAGTGCATTGAGAACCGACTGGGGCGGTCCCAGGGGATTAATGCTGGCAGAAAAGTCGAGGATTTCGCCGGGAGAACATTGGGCGATCGCCGCGGCCCACTTTAAATTTCCCCCATGGGTGGGTATTGCAGTTTGTACCACCGTTAACCCCCTTGCGGATCGTCGAGACGCACCCTACTTAAGAATCTCCTTCGGCTTTACCCGTGCGCCGTCCCAACTCGTAAACGCCACAGGACATCACCGCAAGCAGACCCACGCTAACGGTCCAACCGGTGCCTAAACTTCGGGCAACAAACCAGTTTGCGCCAATGCCCGCCAAGAAAAAGGGGAAAATACTAAAAATCGACGCGTAAAACGCATTTTGAGCTTCGCGATTGTCGCGGGTGCGCTCGTATTCTTCTTCGGTGGCGTATAGGGAGCGTTCGGCAAAATCAAACCATCGAATAATTTGATCTATAACCCACTCGCCCAGGGGAGACAAGCCCAAATACAGGGCCAGCGACCATAGGCACACTCCGGCGATCGCCTCACCGCTAACCTCAACAATAAACGGCACCCAGTCCGGCAACGGCACCAAAAATCCAGTTACATCTAGCCTGGCAGCAAGATCAAAACTACTCAAAACGACAAATCCCTCAACACTGCCCCCTAGGCTAGCGCTTTAATCCAAAACGGTGTGTGTCAATTGATTCTATGACCGCCGAGATATTTAACCAGAGTGATTAACTGGGTTACACATGAGTTCGACACGAAGCCGCCCTAACTCAGGAAGATGGGGGGGATCCTCAAGATTTGCACTCGCAGCCAAAGACTTTGGTGACAGGGGCAATGGTGCGGATCCCCCCTCTCTCCCATTTTGTTAACGGGAGACGTTAGCTCCCACTTCTTTTATCCCTATGCAAGCTATTGACTGGATTGTTGTACTGCTGTATTTGCTGGCGTCCCTGGGTATTGGGCTTTGGCTCTCCCGCAAGGCGTCAAACAGTTTGGAAGATTTTTTTGTGTCCGGGCGATCGCTCCCCTGGTGGCTCTCGGGCACCAGCATGGCGGCCACCACCTTTTCCATCGATACGCCGCTGTACGTGGCAGGAGTGGTGGCCACGCGGGGCATTGTGGGCAACTGGGAATGGTGGAGCTTTGCCGTTGCCCATCTGATTATGGTGTACGTGTTTGCGCGGCTGTGGCGGCGGTCCGAGGTGGTGACCGATGCGGAGCTGACGGAACTGCGCTACGGCGGCAAAATGGCGGCCACTTTGCGAGCGGTGAAAGCGTTTCTACTGGCGGTGCCCACCAACTGCATCGGCATTGGCTATGCCATGTTGGCCATGGTCAAGGTGGTGGACGCGTTGAATCTATGGCAAAGCGTTGGCGTTGAACCGGCGGACAACCTGAAAGTGTTTAGCGTGGTGGGCGTCAGCTTATTTGTGTTGATCTATACGGGCTTTTCTGGGTTGTGGGGGGTGGTGGCGACGGATTTTATTCAGTTTTTCCTGGCCCTATTTGGCGCAATTGTGGTGGCTTGGTTTGCGATCGCCGAAGTGGGGGGCATTCCCGAATTGCTCACCCAGGTTCAGGCGATCGGCACCCAAGACACCCTGGCGTTTCTACCCATCCAATGGAATAACGGTCCCCAATGGAGCGATGCGGCAGGCATTACGGCAGGCACTTTTGGCGCTTACGTGCTGCTGCAATGGTGGAGTTTTCGCCGGAGCGACGGGGGCGGAGAATTTATTCAGCGGTTGCTCGCCGCCAAGTCAGAAGCGGAGGCGGAAAAGGCGGCTTGGTGGTTTAACATCCTGCATTACGGCATTCGCACCTGGCCGTGGATTTTGGTGGCGTTGGCTGCCATGGTGCTTTATCCCGACCTAGGCGATCGCGAACTGGGCTACCCCAAACTGATGCTCGACTTCCTGCCCCCGGCCGTGCTCGGTCTTGTGGTCGCCTCCCTCATCGCCGCCTTTATGAGCACCGTATCCACCTCTATCAACTGGGGCGCGTCGTACCTCACCAATGACCTGTACCGGCGTTTTCTTTCCCCCAACGCCAGCCAGTCTGAGCTGGTGTGGGTAGGGCGGGGCATGTCGTTGTTGGTGACCGTTTTGGGGGCGATCGCCGCCTTTTTTACCGAAGATATTGCCACGGTTTTTCGACTGGTGATTGCGATCGGTACCGGTCCCGGCGCGGTGTTAATCCTGCGCTGGTTCTGGTGGCGCGTTAACGCCGCAACGGAGCTGGCGGCTATGATAGCCGGATCCCTGATCGGCTTTGTTACTAGCGTGGTTCCCCTGTTAAAAATCGATGACTTTGGGCTCCGACTCCTGGTCACCACTGGCCTGTCCGCGCTGATTTGGGGCGCCACCCTCCTACTCACCCCACCCGAATCGGACGAAACTTTGGATCGCTTTTACACCAAAGTGCGCCCCGGCGGCCCCGGCTGGTCTCGCCAACGCCAGCGCACTGCGATCGCCCCAGCCCAATCCCTTAAGCTCGATCTCCAGCGCGTCGTGGCTAGCCTCTTCGTCCTGTTTGGCAGCATGTTTGCCATCGGCGGATTTTTGTTACTTAAGGGACTCACTGGATTTGTTGCCTTAGCGATCGCCGTGCTAGCCTTCCAATGGCTGCGGTACCTGACCCGCCTCGCCCATACAAAACCTTAATCCCACCCATCCCGATCCGAGACTTCACGGAGTTAAGTCAACGAAATCCCACCTGAGGCTCTCGCAAATACTGCCATAAGTAAGTATTTTGTGATCGAGATGGTCGCCAGGGATGGGTCCCGTTCCCCCCTGCTCCGAAAGATGAGAGCCATCCCCTAAACCCAGGTCCATCCCAGCAATATTTGTTGCATTTGCTTTGCATTTACCCTGGAAAATTTTCCGCCGCCGCCCCACCAGTCTGAGCCAAGGTCTACCAACTCTGAGATCCTGGAGCTTGGAAATAATTAAACAACCCCTGTGTTGTTTAACAAGTTTTGAGATATTAATAAATCTCGTAGTGATTAGATGAGAACCGACCGGGATGAACGAGTAGGTAAGACTGGAAGTACCCTGCCTGTATTCCCCGATAAATAACGGTTACGACTCACCAATCCATGGTTAGTTCTGGTGTCGAATTTGACATCGTTTCGCCTTCCAGAGCCCCTAACCCAACATAGTTAGTAATGCCCCTATCTACATCACGTGAGCTTGCTCGCGCCGAAGAACTCGAAAAGTCCTTGGTCGCGACGACCAATCCCCATGTCACTGATGAGGACATGCGCCAAGCGGTACGCACCTTACTCATTGGCCTAGGAGAAGACCCGGACCGCGAAGGGTTGATTGGTACCCCCAACCGGGTGGTTAAGGCTTTGCAGCATCTGACCTCTGGTTACAACCAGTCCTTGGAAGAACTGCTGAACAAGGCAATCTTCCACGAGGATTCCAACGAAATGGTCCTGGTGCGCGACATTGACCTGTTCAGCTCCTGTGAGCACCACATTTTGCCCATCATCGGCCGTGCCCATGTGGCTTACATTCCCGACGGCAAGGTTATTGGTCTATCCAAGATTGCCCGAATTTGTGAAATGTACGGCCGCCGTTTGCAAGTTCAGGAACGCCTAACCTCTCAGATTGCCGATGCCCTGCAAGAGGTGTTGCAACCTCGCGGTGTGGCGGTGGTTGTGGAGGCAACTCACATGTGTATGGTGATGCGCGGCGTTCAGAAGCCTGGCTACTGGCCCAC
>CALCTI010000625.1 GCA_937894105.1 uncultured cyanobacterium | reverse complement strand
GCGAGCAGGACGGTAGTGCCTCATCCAGAATATGGCAGGTTAATTTGACAATGCCGTTTTTATTTCAAAAGGCTGCAACCTTGATGTTGAAAGACTTGGATATTTGATGGATGAGGGTCCCTAAGGTTCAGGGGTCCTGATAAGCTTGTTTCCACCATTATTTACCCTCCCGGATTTAACCTCCCGGATTTAAACTTCCGCCACTATCGAACTTTCCCGCCCATGAGCCAGACCTATTCCGTTGCCATTTTGGGTGCCACTGGTGCCGTTGGAACCGAGCTGCTAGCCCTTTTGGAAGAGCGAAATTTTCCCGTTAGCCAGCTGAAGCTATTAGCGTCGCCGCGATCGGCAGGAAAAACATTGACCTTTAAAGGGGAGGAGGTCGCCATTGAAGCCGTGAGCGCCGAGGCATTCCAGGGCATGGATATTGTGTTGGCATCGGCGGGAGGCAGCACTTCAAAGGCTTGGGCCAAGGCGATTACCGAGGCGGGGGCGGTGATGATTGATAACTCCAGCGCTTTTCGTATGGATCCCACGGTGCCGCTGGTGGTGCCGGAAATTAACCCCGCCGCTGCCGCTGATCACCAGGGCATTATCGCCAATCCCAACTGCACCACAATTTTGATGGGGGTGGCCATTTATCCCCTCCACCAAATCCAGCCCATTCGCCGTATTGTGGTGTCCACTTACCAGTCCGCTAGCGGTGCCGGGGCTCGCGCCATGGAAGAAGTGAAGCAGCAGGCGATCGCCACCCTCAATGACAAAACGCCGCCCACGGACGCCTTACCCTACCCCCTAGCCTTCGACCAGTTTCCCCATAACTCTCCCCTAAAGCCCAACGGCTACTGCGAAGAGGAGCTAAAAATGGTGAACGAAACCCGCAAAATTTTTGACGAGCCCCACTTACGAATCACCGCCACCTGTATTCGCGTGCCGGTGCTGCGGGCCCATTCGGAAGCGATTAATTTGGAATTTGATGCCCCCTTCGATTTGGCCAAGGCTCGGGAGGCGATCGCCGCTGCGCCAGGAGTAGAACTACGGGAAAATTGGGAAGACAATTATTTTCCCATGCCCAACGAAGCCAGTGGCATGGACGATGTGCTGGCGGGGCGCATTCGCCAGGATATTTCCGCCCCCAACTGCATTGAGCTGTGGATTAGCGGCGACCAAATTCGCAAAGGGGCTGCCCTCAATGCGGTGCAAATTGCCGAGCTGCTGGTGGAAAAATCCTGGGTAAAAGGCAAAGCTGCCGCCAGCGCTGCGTCATAGGTTCAGCGCTGGCAAAAGGGTTAGAACCGAACTTAAACGCTGCCCACGACGGTGAATGGATCCCCAGGGGCAACGCCCCGGCGATCCACGCTGCCTTCGAAATAATTCACGTCAAAGATATTGCGGAAGTTAAGCCCCACGCGGAAGTTGTTGCGATTGTAATAAATGGCCGCATCGGTACGCAGGTACTCATTCAACGTAAAAGTATTGGCGGCGTCTCCGGGGCGATCGCCCACAAAGAACAGCCCCAGCCCAAAGCCCAGCCCTACCAAACTACCGGACTGAATTTCATAGCTTGTCCACAAATTTGCCGTTACGTCAGGCACATTACGAACACCATTGCCCTCACCAAAGCGGGAGCTCTCCTCAATTCTGGTGTCTAGTAAACTAACCCCTGCCACCAGGTTCCAGCCAGACAAAATCTCGCCAGTAATTCCCACCTCAATCCCGCGACTCCTTTGGCGACCAATCGGCACCACAAAACCAGGGTTGTCCGGGTCGGATTCTGCCACATTCGTTAAGGCGATGTCGAAATACGCAAGATTTGCCGTCAGTCGCCCGTCCAGCAAATTTGCCTTAACCCCCAGTTCAAACTGCTCCCCTCGCTCAGGCTCAAGAAACTCCCCATCTATGGTTGTCGAAGTGAGGGTATTGGGTTGGAAGGACTGC
>CALCTI010000624.1 GCA_937894105.1 uncultured cyanobacterium | reverse complement strand
GCGCGTACTCCCCACTGCATCAGGCTTCTGGAGATTAATTGATGACACGCCCTAGAATTTGCGCTCTTGACTGGATGCGCTTTTAAATGCGCTCTTATTGGAAATGAGGACGACTTCAATGCAGTCTAAGGCGGCGGCGTCTGTGGTGGTGGATTCCCTGCGCTTCGGCTGGTCCCAAAGTCAGCCCGTTCTAAGGGAATGTTCCCTAGAAATTCCTAGTGGCGAGCTGTGGATGCTGTTGGGGGCAAATGGGAGTGGCAAGTCTACGCTGCTTCAGTTGTTGGCAGGGCTGTTGCGTCCTAATGGCGGTGAGGTAAAGCTACGGCAGCCTGTGGGGTTTGTGTTTCAAAATCCCGATCGCCAGTTGGTGATGCCGACGGTGGGGGCAGATGTGGCGTTTGGTTTGGCTCCGGAAAATTTGTCTCAGGTGGAAATTCGCGATCGCATTCGAGAGGCGTTGGGCGAGGTGGGGTTAGACGGGTTTGAACGGCGACCGATTTACGCGCTGAGTGGCGGTCAAAAGCAACGGGTGGCTATTGCCGGGGCGGTCGCGGCTCACTGCGAGGTGTTGTTGCTGGACGAGCCGACGGCCCTGTTGGATCCTGATAGTCAGCTGGATTTGGTGCGCCAGGTGCGATCGCTAGTGGATCAGCGAGGGATTACGGCCCTATGGGTGACCCACCGGTTGGAGGAGCTACAGTTTGCCCACGGGGCGATTTTGCTAGAGCAGGGGAAAGTGGTGGATTCGGGCGATCCGGAGCGGCTGCGGAAAGCGATGGTGGATCGCCCTTATCCGGCGGGGGCTTAGGAAGGTGGGAAGCCCTGGGACGGTGCGTTGGTAGGCCCTTCACGGGGGCGCATTATTCTCTGCATTATGACTCTTTGAATTATTCAACGACGCTGGTTTTGGTGACGTCGACGATGGTTTTGCCGTCGCGCACTAGGCGGTAGCGACCAATCCAGGGACCTTTTTTTAGGGGGCCGTTGCGGGTGGTTTTGCCGCCGTAGCTAAGGTAAACGCGTTTGCTGGACTGGATGGATTGGTTAACGTTCACTTCCTGGCGGCCGTTGGGATCCGTCAGCTGCAAAATTTCCGTGTCCCCTTTTTGCACGCCGTAAACGTGGCTCCAAAACACGAGGGCGGGACCGTTACTGGGGAAGCGATCGCCCCGACGACCGTCTAGCCACAGCTCGGGCATTTCTACCGCCCCGTCGGCAAATCCGGCGCGCACCAAGCCGCTGGAAACATATTGCACATCGGGCTTAATCCACAGGGGCGATCGCTCGCCCACGTTGCAGCCCGACTTTGAATCCGGTCCCACAAAGGGATCCACCACCTCTCCCTGATGGCGAATAGTGAGGTGAACGTGGGGAAAAGTGGTTTTGCCCGATAAGCCGACGAAGCCGATTTGATCCCCGGCTTCTAGGGTGTCCCCTTGGCTCACCGACACCGAGCCCTGTTCCAAATGGCAATACTGGGTGGTCCAGCCGTTGCCGTGGTTCATCAAAACGCCGTTGCCACACTCAATGCCTTTCACCGTGGAAAACTCGTTTTCCGATTCGATGCGATAGTCCCGCACTCCGTCGCGCACTGCCTGGACGGTACCGGGGGCAGAGGCCAAAACGGGCACATCGGTGTTTTGGGTCCAACTGGCGATCGCAAAATCAGTGCCCTTATGACCGTCGTAGGTCAGCTGCCCGCAGTTAAAGTCTGTGGCGGCGGTGGTGGGGTCCCGATCCGGATACAGCAGCACAAAACAGTCTTGCCCCAAGGTGCAGTTAATGGGCTTGACGATGGGAAAATCTGACTGTTTTTCCGACTGTTTTTCGGGCTGATTGTCGGGTTGATTGTTTGGCTGATTGTGGGGCTGATTGTTGGGCTGAGTTAACGAGG
>CALCTI010000623.1 GCA_937894105.1 uncultured cyanobacterium | reverse complement strand
CTGCATAAGGCTTCTGGAGATTAATTGATGACATGCCCTAGTCGTTAGCCAGAATAATTGGCAGGTTTAAGACTCCCCTTTTCTGATTTCGACACACTCGAAATGGAGGGCAAAAAATCACTTTATAGCTATCCAAAGTCTTGATTCTTAAAGCGTTCTCTGGCCTCTTCGAAAGCTTGGGACATGGCGATTTGAATGGTTTTTGGATCGGGCTTTTTGCCGCCCATTAAGTCGCCAAAATATACACAGGCTCCTTCCCCTAGCGCCCAGGTGTAGGCTGCGGCCCAGGATGCAGCGATCGCACTGCCAAAACCGGGAATAAATTTCACCAGTTCCCTCCCGATGGTTTGGGCCAAAAAACCTCCCGCGATCGCTCCGGCAACGCCTCCAGCTTGGGAGGGCGACAGGGTTTGCCCGTAAAGTTTGCCCAGCAAGCCCACGAGGGAAACCTGCAGCGTGGTCAACACCGGCATGGTAGCAAAGGGCAGCGGTACCGCCGCCAATGTTGCCGCTGCGACGGAAAATGCCAACATATAGCGCCGCGCTGCCCCTCGATACAGACCGCCAATTTCGGTTAGGGCGTCGTCGTCCAACAGTCGGTGAATTGCCGTTGCTTCCGCCTTGGGCAACAGATCCGCTAGCCCGTTAATTAACGCCTCGCGTCCATAGTTCACCGGAACGTAATCGTCCTCGGGCTGGGTAAAGTCAATGGGCATCACCCGATCCGCCAGCCGATCAAAATTTTTCGAAATTGCCGCGATCGCCCGTTCCAAATCATCAAAATCGACGCCTTTGGGCGGATAGGTGGGATGGTTGGTTTCGCGATCGCCATAGGTCTCATGGAGACAGGTAATGGCTAGCAAGCAAGGCACCTCTGCGGTTTTGCCACGCACGCGAGACACGATTTGCCTCAGACTATCGGTGGCGAAATCGCTCGCTTTTATGGTCAGTACTAAAATTCGCGATCGCTGTTTTTCGCTATCCTCCCCTGCCATCAGCCCCGTTGTTAGATCCTCAATCAGCGCCTCGTCAGGGGATTGCCCATCCTTGGGGCGATCGCCCAGCCCCACCGTATCCGTAAACACCAGCCACGGCAGATCCTCAGACGGATAGGTATAGCGCTGCGTATGCTGGGTATGGGGGCGAAATCCTTGCCCCACAATATCCGCCTCCACCCCCGTTAGCCCGCACACAATGGAGCTTTTTCCTGACTGGGGCTTGCCAATCAGCCACACTTCCGTGGTGGGCAACTGCTCCCGCACCGTTTGCAACACCTCCGCCAACTGTTCATCGCTGACGTTGAAATTTGCGCCGAGCCACTCCCCAGCCCGATCTGCCCAGCCTCGGGCGATCGCCCCCACCTGCTCCAGCGGTGAATCTTGACTATCCTTCGCCACGCCCTTCTCCTAAAAACCGGTACCCTAAATCCATTATCGCCGAGCGCTAAATTTCATTGCCATGTCCACTGCCACCTCTCCCTCACCCATCGAAACTAACCCAATCCAACTGCCACAAATGGGCTGCGGCACCTGGGCCTGGGGCAATCGCCTGCTGTGGAATTATGACCCAGCGATGGACGACGATTTGCAACAGGTGTTCAATGTGTGCGTTAACAATGGCGTCACCCTTTTCGATACGGGCGATTCCTACGGCACCGGCAAGCTGAACGGGCGCAGTGAAAGTTTGCTGGGAAAATTCGCTATTACTTACAACGGCAATAATCGCGACGTCCTGTGTCTGGCAACCAAACTTGCTCCCTACCCCTGGCGACTGACGCGACAATCGCTAATGAATGCGGCCAACGCCTCCCGCGATCGCATGGGACGCTTAGATCTGGCCCAACTGCACTGGTCCACCGCCAACTATGCTCCTTGGCAGGAATCGCCCCTGTTGAATGCCCTTTGTGATCTTTACGAACAGGGGCTGATTCGCGGCGTCGGATTATCCAATTTCGGTCCCCAGCGCCTGAAGAAAATTTATCCGATCTTTCGTGATCGCCAGGTGCCACTCTTAACCCTACAAATTCAATATTCTTTGCTGTCCACCTACCCCGTGACGAACCTAGGACTCAAGGAGATTTGTGATGAATTAGGGATCAAGATTATTGCCTATAGTCCCCTCTGCCTCGGAGTATTGACGGGAAAATATAGTGATAGCAATCAACCCCAAAAAGCCTATCCAAAAGGGTTACGTAATCTGCTATTTCGGCAACTGGTTCCTAATGCGGAACCGGTGATTAATTGTTTGCGAGCGATCGCAAACGAACGAAATAAAACCCTAACCCAAGTCGCTTTAAATTGGTGTATTGCTAAGGATACTATCCCGATACCCGGCGCAAAAACCATTAAACAAGCCCAAGATAATCTAGGGGCAATGGGATGGCTTTTAGACGATGGTGAAGTGGATGCCCTTGATAAGACTGCTGCCACTATTGATAAACCAATGGTGCAAAATATATTTCAAAGTCGTTAGTTGGGTACGGCAATAACGGGTTCCATTAGGGTTTCTATATCCTGAGGACGAGCGATCGCAAACCCTTGGGCATAGTCAATACCCATAGTTCGCAAGTGCTCAATAACCCGTTCCGTTTCTGCATATTCAGCAATCGTTTCAATGCCCAAAGAATTAGCAATGCGGTGACAGCTTTCCACCATCGTTCTGTCCACCTTATTGGTGATAATATCGCGAACAAACATACCGTCAATTTTTAAATAATCGACAGGAAGAGTACGCAGATAAGCTAGAGAACTCATGCCACTTCCAAAATCATCAAGGGCAAACAAGCATCCCAGCGATTTGATTTCTTCAATAAACTTTGTTGCCCGTTGGAGATTGGCGATCGCCATTGTTTCTGTTACTTCAAAACAAATTTGATTGGCGGGAGCACCTGGAGCGCTGAGAGACTCTTTCAAGAACTTAAAAAAGCTTTCGCTGCTAAGGCTTTCCCCGGATAAATTAATCGTATAAATACAATTTTCAGAATGCTTTTCTAACATTGACCAATAGCGCTTGAGAAAATTACCCACAACCCATCGATCAAGATCAGGCATTAGGTTATATCGTTCCGCCACTGGTAAGAACTGACCAGGACTAATCAGCTCTCCATTTTCTCCAATCATCCTAATCAGCACTTCATAAATGGTTGGATGATTAACCTGATGAAGGGGAATGATTTTTTGGGCAAATAGACAGAATCGCTCTTCCGCTAAAGCCTGATTAATTTTTACTAGCCAGGATTGTTTACCATACTGCGCATTAATGTCTTCTTGGTTTAGGGTGTAAATCTCAAGCTGATTTTTACCCCCTCGCTTTGAGTTATGACAAATCGAAGCCCCCACATTCAAAATATTACCGACGGCTTTGCTAGCTTCATTCCACTGCACTAACCCGATGCTGGCACTCAATGTAAATGCCTGGTCTTGCCACACAAATTTTTCGTTCTTAATTCCGACACGAAACCCCTCAATCATTTCAATCGCACGACCGAGAGAACAAAATGACAGTAAGATGCCAAACTCATCGCCTCCCAATCGAGCAATGACATCAGCGGATCGAAAATAATGTTTTAAAATTTGACCCGCGTGAGATAGAAACTGATCCCCGGCAACATAGCCAAAAATACTATTAACTAAATCCAGTTGATCTAAATCCACATAGCAGAAAATATGGTTATAGGAGCTGTTCGTTTCCTGGCTAACTAACTCTTGAAGCTTGATATCCAAGGCTCGGTGATTGTACAGACCCGTGAGCCCATCATGGGTTGCCTGCCAAGATAGCTCCTGCTCCAGATAATAAGACTGGGTCATATCTCGAAAGGCTAAAACTACCCCTACGGCATGTTGATTGCGATCGCAAATAATATTGGCAGAACCATTAACCACTGACTGCTGACCCGTCCTTGATATCAGTATATGCCGCCCTCGCCAACACTTTAATCGGGACTCATCAATCTCCCCTTGAATTAAAGACGGTCGCCGCTCCTCTGTTGTTGAACTATAGAGATTGACCACTTCATCTAAAGGCTGATGCCACGACTCTTCCTGAGACCGTCCTGTTAGCTTCTCCGCCACTGGGTTCAGCGTTTCAATTCGCCCTGCTAGGTCAATGGTAATCACAGCATCGCCGATTGAACGCAAGGTGACCTGGGCAAACTCCCTTTCTCGAGCCAGCGCATTTTCAACTCGATGGCGATAGGTTAAATCCTGCCCTAATAAAACCGTACTGTTATCGTCAAGCTGGGAATTAAGCCAAGCTAAATCTAAGGATCTTCCGGTTTCAGTTTTAATTTCAAATTCTCGCCATGTGCCTTGCTCATTCCGTAATATCTTTGAAAGCTGTTGTCGATTATGGATTGAATTCGATAGGGATTGAAGCTGTAAGTCAGAATTATCATTCTTGGATGCTTCATCTCCAAATGTGTCTTTAAAAAGTTTATTTGCCAGGCTAATTTTTCCATCCTGTTCACGCACTGCTAATAGTAGGGGAACATTATCGAAAATATTGCGAATAATTTTTTCTCGATGTTCTAGTTTCTGTTTACTTTTTCGTAAATCGGAAATATTGGACGACGAACCAATCATAATTAATGCCTCCCCGCTGGTATCCCTTAAGGCAAGACCTCGCCCTGCGAACCATCCATAGGTTCCATCACCCAGGAGGCTACGATATTCAACGGAAAAAAATGATTGTTCTCCGCTGAGATGCTTGTTTAACGCTCTGACTACGCACGGACGATCATTCGGATAAATACAATTAAGCCAGGCATCATAGCTATCTTCCACTTCATTACTTCTGTAGCCATGCAGCTCCCGCCACCGCAATGAAAGCTTAAAGGTATTGTCACTTAAATTCCATTCCCACAAGCCATCGTTACTTCCTTTTAAAGCCAGATTCCAAAAACGACTTTGGGCTTCTGCCTGGGCATGCATCACTGTTTTTTGAGCTGCACTTTTCGCCAGAAAAGCACTTTTTAAGATGCTACGACTGCCAACACCAAGCAACCCACTAAATACTCGTCCAAACCGCATAAAAATTAGCGAGCGATATGCCGGTAAGCCAATAATAATTAGCAAAGTGAGAATATCAAGAATATTCCACGGATTTTTGAAAAATTGCCAGGGTTTGTGAGCATGACTAATCATCTTTAAAACTAAGTCAAGAATAATTAGGATGACGGTTAGGACGAAAACTAAGTTTAGTCCTATCTGCCAAGGCAAACTAGTGGGAACTATAGACCCTAGTAGTAGCAGCACTCCATCAACAACTAAAAGTAATGTGATCCAGTTTCGTAGCGATCGCTGGGTTAGAAATTTACCTGTAAATACTTTGAGTTGTCGTTTCATAATGCGGCCCTGGCGAAAGAGTGATGGTGAGCGATGTCTTTGCAAAAAGGGGATGTAAGCGTGCGAATTCTTAGGGTGAAAATCTATAAATCAAGAAACTGATTGTAGGAAGGCTAATAGTCGTTAGTTGACTCGATTAATTGGATGATCGATTAATTAGATTTAGTTATTTTAAAATAAGTTGAAGAATAGATTGGCAGGGCAATAACTGCCTAATAAGTGGATACGTCTACCAATAGAGTGTGCTGTTACTCGTCTAGATGCAGTGTGCTTTATGGAGCAGTTGGTGCGCAATTTGTAGACAGAGGCGCAGTTCCCGAGACCATTGTTGCAAATAAAGGCTCCTGGAAAACGTTTGTAGCTCAACTTCATTGCTACTACATATTATTTGCCGTCCCCATGGTTTTTTGTCGTGTTGAATGCGATTGCCGTTGTTTTTCGTTGCTTCTAGCTCTGTTGAGTAAAGTTTAGTAAGCGTTGGCGGAGCGTTTTTAGCCCAAGGCGATCACGAGCTGCGATAAACGCAGCGTCGGGGTAGTCTAACTTTGCCTGATTAAGGGCGTCACTACCCACGGCGTCGATTTTGTTGAAAGTCAGCAGGCTGGGACCCGGTACAACGTCCATCGTTTCCAAAATGGCCTTCACCGCGTCAATTTGATGGACCCAGGCCGGATGGGACAAGTCGACCACGTGCAGCAAAGCGTCCGCGTCGGTAACTTCCTCTAAGGTGGCACGAAAGGCATCGACTAAAGGTGGGGGAAGGTTTTGAATAAAGCCCACAGTGTCTACCAGTATAATTTGTAACGGTTTGTGGGTGATGGGATCGATGTCCGTTAGGCGCCGCGTTGTTGGGTCTAAGGTGGCGAAAAGTTGGTTAAGGCGTTAATTAATGTGGATTTGCCCGCATTGGTATAGCCAATGATCGCCACCACCGGAAGGTCTTGCTTTTGGCGGCGCTCCCGTAGACGGCTGCGATGGGCCTGGAGCTGATTGACGTCGCGCTGGAGCTTGGCGATGCGCCGCTGAATGGATCGCCGTTCCGTTTCCAGCTTTGTTTCTCCCGGACCGCGAGTACCAATACCGCCCCCAAGGCGTGACATGGCTTGCCCTCGACCGACCAGCCGGGGCAGTTGGTATTCAAGCTGGGCTAGTTCCCCCTGGAGCTTTCCATCG
>CALCTI010000622.1 GCA_937894105.1 uncultured cyanobacterium | reverse complement strand
ATCGCCTAGAAACCTATCGTAGTCTTCAGCAAACCATGCGCGATTGCTGTGAAGAACTACTGGTAAAAGCGGAGCGTCACGGGTTGGGGGATACGTTTTTTGTACACTACGCTCCCAATGACGGTCGTGACAAAAATGGTCGGGAGCGGCTACGGTTGGCGCGATCGGGAAACTCTGGGAAGGGAGCGGGGGCGCTGGATTCTGGCACGCTGGATTCTGGTACGACGGATTTTCAGTTTATGCTTCAGGGTGCCATTAAAGAAGCGGGGGTGGTGGCGTTGCTGAATCGTTACTATGCCCAGCGAACGGGGCAGTATCCCCTGGGCGAAGATTTTAGTGTGCGTCAGGCTCCGCGATCCCTGTCCACATTATTGGATTTGGTGCAGGTGAATTTTGACCCAGCGCAAATGCCGGTGTTTGTGGGGGTTGGCGATACGGTGACCAGGCGGGTGTAGCGGGAGATTGGTAAGCGAGGGGTGCGGCGTGGGGGGAGCGATCGCCTGTTTTTGCAGCTTATTCAGGATTTGGGTCGAGCGGGCGATCGCGGCAACGTGGTGGCGTATGTGGACAGTAGCCATGGGGAAGTCAAAAACCGAAAGCCCTTAAAAATTGAAGAACGGGACGGCGTGGAGCATGTAACAGAAGGACCTGGGGACCCTGATGATGCTAACGATCCGCTGACCCTTGACGTGGTATTTCCTGGGGGACATGACCAATATATTGAAATCTTCCGAGGAATCGCCAACCAATGGTCCAGCCGCTGGCGAGGCTAATCATTTCCACCATGAGCCTAAAAGCGGGAGTCCAGAGGGGCTTTGCCCCTTTGGCAGGGGTCTGGGGGCAGCGCCCCCAAGAACCCAGAAGGTGAAGGAGTCCCAAGGATCGCCCCTCATAAACAAAATCACTAAACAACGCCACCACCCGCTGCCAAGCATCCGCTGCCGCCCTCTCGTTGTAACTACCGCGCTGGCCACAGAAAAAACCGTGGTCTGCCCCGTCATAAATCCGCACCGCGTGGTCCACCTGATTCTTCGCCAAACTCTCTTTAAGGGCCTCCACCTGGTCCAGGGAAATCAGCGAGTCCGCCGCCCCAAAAAATCCCAGAAGCCGCCCTTTAATCTGGTCCGTGCGGTCCACCGTTGCGCCAATTTCCCCCGGACACCAGGTGGTAATGCCAGCGCCGGAGAACACCGCCGTCGCCGCCATCTCCGGCAAGGTCGCCCCCAATTAGCCCACGTGCCCCCCAAAACAAAACCCCATACAGCCGCAGCCTCCCTCCTTGCCCTGGGGGAGCGATCGCCCAAAATCCATCGCCGCCTGAATATCCCGCAATAGCACATCAGCGCGGGTTTGCTCCTTATACTTTCGCCCTTCGATAACCGCCGCCGAATCGTAACCGCGCTCAAACCCCTTAATTTGCCGCTGGTAAATTGCCGGAGCGATCGCCACATAGCCCAGCTTTGCCACCCGCTCGGTCACCTGGCGAATATGGTCATTAACGCCAAAAATCTCCTGAATCACTACCACCACCGGAAATTCTCCCTCCCCCTGTGGTGTGGCAGCGTAGGCATCAATGGCGATCGCGTCCTCAGTGCCCGCCCCTGACTGGAGCTCCACCCATTCCATGCGAATCTGTTGTTCCATGGTTCCCTGCCCGCCCCTGGTCAATTATTCTGCCGATTATTGTTGTCAATTATTTTGCCCGATGGAGTCGTCTTTGTTCCTGGATGGACTGGTGATAAGCCTTTAAAGTGTGGCGAGCAATATCAGACCAGCGATAATTTTTGGCGGCGCACTGGCGGGCATTTTTCCCCCGCTCTTCGCGCAGTTGGGGATGGGTCAGAGCTTCCCGTAACACCACCGTCAACGTTTCTTGGTCGCGATCGCAAATCCACCCCGCCTGGGCCTGGGCAACCGTGGGCCAAATATGCACCCCTCGGGAAATGACCACCGGTATCCCCGCCGCCATAGATTCCGCCACTGCCAGCCCAAAATTTTCGTAGTAGGACGGCAGCACAAATATATCCGCCTTCGCCAAGATTTCCTGCTTGCGCTGACCTGAAATAAACCCGGCAATTTTCGTGCGATCGCGCAGCCACGGCGACTGCAAAATCAGCTCGTCAATGGTTTGCTCATAAACCGGATCTTGGGGATTAGAACCCGCCAAAATAAACCGAAACGGGACCCCCTCACTGGC
>CALCTI010000621.1 GCA_937894105.1 uncultured cyanobacterium | reverse complement strand
TCGTCATGCCCTCAGCAATCGTCAACCCTAAAATTTAAAGCTGACGCAGCACTAGGCGTTTAGCTGCTGTCCTTGACTTGCCGTAACACGTGTCACAGTTTCCCGCTTTTTTTCCGGGTCACTTCAAGATAAGCTCGAACGCGCCTGGCTTTCTATTGCTAACTCGCCCAGTGATAACTGTCGATCAGCGTGACGTTTACGGCAAGATGAGAGCTGGTGCAAGACACAGCAGCAACTAGGACACACCGTGGTTACCCTTACCCCCAACCCCAGCTTTAGCGTTACCCTTCGCGTGCAAATGCCAAACCAGGTGGGCATGTTGTCCCAGGTGATCCAGGCGATCGCCACGGTGGGAGGAAATGTGGGCAATATCGAACTGGTGGAGCAAACCCGTCAGCACACCTTACGGGTAATTACGGTGGACACCTCCAGCTTGGATCATGCGGATCAGGTAACCGGTGCGGTGAAAGACCTGGATGAAATTACGGTGCTGGAGGCGTCGGACCGTACGTTTGATCTACACCAGGGGGGAAAAATTTCGGTTACCAGCAAGATTTCCCTGGAGCGTCAGGCGGATTTAGCCATGGCCTATACCCCTGGGGTGGGGCGGGTGTGTAAGGCGATCGCCGCTGAGCCGGACCAGGTGTATAAGTGGACCGTCAAGCGAAATATGGTGGCGATCGTTTCCGACGGCAGCGCCATTTTGGGGCTGGGTAATTTGGGACCCGAGGCAGCCATGCCGGTGATGGAAGGGAAGGCGATGTTGTTTAAGGAATTTGGCGGCGTGGATGCGTTTCCCATTTGTGTGGCAACCCAGGATGCGGACGAAATTGTGGAAACGGTGAAGCGCATTGCACCGGTGTTTGGGGGGGTGAATCTGGAGGATATTACGGCTCCGCGCTGTTTTGAGGTGGAGAAAAAGCTGCGGGAGGCGTTGGATATTCCGGTGTTTCACGATGATCAACACGGGACAGCGGTGGTTTCCCTGGCGGCGCTCACCAATGCCCTGCGGTTTGTGGGCAAGGGGTTGGGAGATATTCGCATTGTGATTAACGGGGCGGGGGCGGCGGGAATTGCGATCGCCCAGCTATTGCAAACGGCGGGGGTGAACCAGATGTGGATGTGTGATTCCAAGGGGCTAATTACCAGCGATCGCACGGATCTAAACCCCAGCAAACAAGCTTTTGCTGTGCCCAAGCCTCCCGGCGTTAACGGCGCGGCGACCTTGGCTGATGCCATGAAAGGGGCTGATGTGTTTCTAGGGGTCAGCGCGCCTGGGGTGGTGACGCCGGAGATGGTGGCGTCGATGGCACCGAAGCCCATTGTGTTTGCGATGGCGAACCCGATTCCAGAAATTCAGCCAGAGTTGGTGAAGGACCAGGTGGCGGTGATGGCCACGGGGCGCAGCGACTATCCCAACCAAATCAATAACGTGTTGGCGTTTCCGGGCATTTTCCGGGGAGCCCTGGACTGCCGCGCAAGCCAGTTCACCACCAAGATGTATTTGAACGCCGCTTTGGCGATCGCTTCCCTAGTTAACCCGGACGAAATCACCGCCGACAACATTGTGCCCTCAGTGTTTGACCCTCGTGTGGCGGAGGTAGTCTCTGCCTCCGTGCAACAGGGCGCCCGCGAAGATGGGGTGGCTCGTCAGTAGATCCCCAGGGGCGGATAGCAGGCGGACCAAACCGGATTCAAACCGGTTCCAAACCGGGTCTAAACCTGACTACTGGGCAGACACGGTGAAATTAAAGGGCACATTTTGGGAGGTACCTGCTCGCCGTCCCACCTGAACCTGATACTGGCCGCTCACCCAATAGCCTTCCATTTCCGCCACGCCGTTTGCCGCTTTGATGCAGTACTCGCCGCCGGGACCGGTGACAAACAACACCAAGGGACCGTTATCGACGCTAACCCGCAGGGCATCGTGGTCCGCTGCCAAATTCAAGGTAAAAGTTTGGGACAGTTCGCCGCAGCTGTGGGTGCTGCCGCCAGTGGCCACGCCGGAGTGGCTAACGTTAGAAAAGTTGGATCCCACTTGGATTGGCTCCGCTGCCAAAGCTGGAGCCGCTGAGCTGATCGCTCCAAGAGCGATCGCCGCCAACGCACCACCGAATCCGCGCCGTAGCCACTGGGGCCGTCGATCGCGGCCAGTATCAGAAGTCTTGATTTTGTCGTTTTGAATCGTGTCGATTTGAGATGTCATTAGCCCTGTCTCCGAAATGTAATGGGGCTGGCTGGTATAAGTGCCGCTGAGGGGCGATCGCCAGCCTGGTACAGAAAACTGGGCGATCGCTCCCTATGACTAAGTATCCCTAAATCAACCGTTCATCGTGAACAGCACCGGTCTCCTAGCAAAGTGTCACACCGGCAAAATTTGGCGGAAACGACGTCAACGTTAGCGCCCTGAGCAGTGCCTGACTCTCAGGGCCCTGGGCAGAGTTAGGAGAATTTGTCGCGGGAAAAGGGTGGCACAATGATAAGTTACGAAAAGTAACGATCCTCATGTCGCCGTTAAAGCCCACACTTCACCATGCAAAAAGCCGCCCTGGTTACCGGAAGCGCCATTCGCCTTGGGAAAGCCTTTATGCTTAGCCTGGCCGAAGCGGGCTACCATATTGCGCTCCACTACAACGCTTCCGCCAACGCGGCGCGGGACTCTCAAAAAGAGGCACAGGCGTTCGGAATAGAATGCGAGCTTTTTCCGTTTAATTTGCTGGACGAGCCTGATATGACGCCGCTGATTGATCAGGTGCGATCGCGATTTCCCGGCTTAAACGTATTAGTAAACAGCGCTTCCGTTTACGACGCAGCTCCCATTATGGAAACCGATCCAACAACACTTCAAAAACAATTCAAAGCCAACTTTGAAGCGCCCTATTTTTTAACCCAAGCCTTTGCCAAGCTCACCGAAGGCGGCTGCGTTATTAACATTATCGACAATAAAATATCCTTCAATCAGTACCAATACGCTGCCTATTTACTATCGAAAAAAGCCCTTCTAGAATTCACCAAAATGGCCGCCGTTGAGCTTGCCCCCAAGGTGCGCGTTAACGGCATTGCCCCTGGCGTAACTCTACCCATGGGAAGCCGTACCAGCGACTATCTTCAGTGGCGCATTGACGGCATTCCTGTGGAACGTCAGGGAACGCCCGACAACCTGTGCCAAGCGTTGCAGTATATCCTTAACAACGACTTTGTTAATGGGCAAATTTTGATGGTGGACGGCGGTGAAGGGTTAACTAACCTGGGACGAAACGCTGAGGAATATCAGAAACGCACCCAAATTAAGCAATAGAGAAAACAGCAAGAATCTTGGTTCGTCGCGTGAGTAGCGCGCCTGACCTATCCCCTTACCCGTCCGTTCAATACATACGTTGCGCTTTGATTTCCTAGCGCTTTTCTATCCCATGACCCAAGCTATTTTATCCGTTGGCTCTAATATTAATCCCCAGAAAAATTGTCAAAAAGCGGAAGAAATCCTGGCAAAGGATCATCAATTTTTAGGAAAGTCTGACTATATCGTCACTGCCCCAGTGGGATATCAAGATCAAGATGATTTTTTAAATGGCGCTTACTGGATTGAAACCACTTTAAATTATGATGATTTCAATGCTTATCTTAAAGATATTGAGCGTCGTTTAAAGCGCGTCAAAACAGCGATTAAATCTGGTCCCCGTACCATTGATTTAGATATTATTGTGTGGGGTGGAAAGGTGGTCCACGACGATTTTCATACGAAGGACTAAACCAAAATTCCTATTAGGGCTCTGTTTGCCCGCTATGGTTTATCCCTAGAACGTCTAAGTAATGCTTATCCGGTGGCTTAGGCGGCAGGGCAGATTGATTGGGCAAGGGCTGATTAGGAGCGATCGCCCCGTCAGCTTTGCCCCCTAAGCGATGTCCGTCTTCAAACTTAGTGGGCTCCACATTTTCCTTGCGCCCAATGTAAAGGTAGGTGGTCATTCGCCCTTTGCCTTTTACCTTGGTGTTTTGCCAGCGTTCAAATTTGTAGCGGTGCTTCAACTTTTCATAGGTATGCTCCGTCACCTGAATGCGGTTGGGCAAACCGTGGCTTTCCATGCGGCTGGCCACATTAACGGCGTCCCCCCACAGGTCATAGCTAAACTTTTGCAGTCCGATCACTCCCGCCACCACCGGTCCTGTATTAATTCCGATGCGAAGCTGCAATCGATGACCGATCTCCCGTCCCAGTTTGTTGGCGGCCCGGCGCATGGCGATCGCCATTTCCATAATGGCTTCCCCATGGTCTGGACGCGGGGTTGGCACGCCGCCAACCACCATATACTCATCGCCGATAGTTTTGATCTTTTCCAGACCATAGCGCTCCGTCAGTCGATCAAAGGCGGAAAAAACTCGATTTAAAATACCGACCAACTCCATGGGCGACAGGCGGCTGGACAGGGGCGTAAAGTCCACAATATCCGCAAATAAAATGGTGGCTTCGTCAAAGCGTTCGGCAATGGAAGAGCGATTTTCATCCTGGAGCCGATCCACGATCGCCTGGGGAAAAATACTGAGCAACAGCTTTTCCGAACGAAACTTTTCCGCCCGCAGAGCTTGCTCCGTCACCTCCCGCTCAGAAATTTCGTGGGCTAAATCCTGGTTATGTTTTTGAATGAGATGGGCCTGTTTTCGAAGGCGTTTTTGCACCTCAGCCAGCAGAGGAACTGGGGCTCGCAGGGGGACTCGTAGCTGGGCAGACCGACGAATGGCATCTTTTTCTAGACGATGGCGGCGAATATGGTGGCGCACTCGGTGGCAGAGCTCCTGCTCCACAATGGGATGAGCAATATAGTCCGAGGCTCCACAGCGAAAGGTGCGATCGCGATCCAAACTCACCGTGGGCGATTCCAGCAACACAATGGGCGCTGATCCCAGTCGCGGATCCCGATTAATCTGACGGCACAAGTCATAGCCTGCCAAGCCCCCAGGGTCATAAGCCAACTTTTCCGCACTGTGTCCAGGTTCACCGTGGGACGCAGTTGGGGCCCCATTGGACCAGTCGGCACTGACAATCACTAAATCTGGCAGGCACGCTAACGCCAGCTCCAACAGTCCCCCATGGGAATCGCGGGGGCAAATACAAACCTCGCTGCGCCAGGTCTTGAAAATTCGGACAAGGACATCTAGCTGCTGAGGTGGCTCCACAGCGAGGAGAATCGTACCGTCGAGGATGGAATGCAACGGCCGGTTAAACATACAGGAGCAGGGTAAGACCGAAATTAGAACCAAGGGGAATTGGAAGGCGTGATCAATGATCGCCAAAGGCCTTGTTTTATAAGAAATACGCGCCCTCTCGAAGAAAAAATGAGGGGATATAACCCTTATGAGGCAAAGCTTTGGAATCTGATCAGTAACAGCCCCTAACGCCAAGCGGAATTAATCGTAGATGCTTACCGGCAGTCGCCCTGGGGCGATCGCCACATGCTCGTTCTACAGCCCATTCAAAACACGTGCCGGAAACGAGAATTTCTCCCTGAGGGAAATCGTATCAAACTTGCTTTAAGAAGTTTGTACATCAGTAAATTTTCATCTGGAAACGTTTTATGTGGCGAAACGTCTTTGGGCATTAGAAGCTACACAAAGAATTAAATTTACTGAGGGTAGGTCCACCACCCCACACTGACGAGTGTCGCGATAAAAAGTGCCCCCCAGCCGATATAGCTAGGAACCCAAAAATCAACGGCAATGTGATTAATTTGTCCCGATTCTAGGGGCCACTGCCATAGGTTTTCGCGATGGTCTACCCCTTTCCCGGATAAAATGTTGAGCTCCTTCGGTCCCGCTAGGGCAAAGGTGGCGTTAAAGCCCTGGCGAGGCAAAATACTGAGTCTAATACCGTCGCTCTCGGTGGCGTCGAGGGACCAGCCCTTTAGGAGTCGCAAATCCAGGTCATATTCCAAATGGTTTTTCACCGCCAGCCCAAAATTACGCTGGCTAAGGGAAAAGCTGGATACCAACGGTGTGTTGGAGGTGGAGGGCTCGCCTTTAGAGAGGGGACTGTAGTTAGCGGACGCGGCGATTAGTTCGTTGAATTTCTGGCTTAAATCTGCGCCGTTGTGGAAAGGGATTTTGACCGTGACGATGCCGGGCGATCGCTCGATGGTCTTTCCCCCTAGCTCCCGCGATCGCGCCACCAGTCCGTCGAACCAGGCTTGCTTCCCATCCGTGGTTAACGCAGCGAGGGAGCCATCCAGACGCACCGTTTGGATAATTGCCCCGTGGTTGGCGTCCCAAAATTGAATACCGGCTTCCACGTCCACGCAGCCGCCCAGCATAAGGCTCAGGGAAATCCAGGCGATCGCCCACCCGCAATGTCGCCGCACCGTTCGCCGCCACTGCTTTTGTCGATAGCGCCGTTGGAGAGGGGAAAGACGAGAACCACTGGACCAGCGGGAATCGGGGTGCATGGCTCGCCTATCCTAAAACGGAATATCGTCAAAATCCGGCTTGTCATCGGGGAGGGGAGCCGGGGTGCTGGCGCGGGACGGTTCCGGCGGAGCCGCAGACGCCGTATCAGGAAGGGGCGCAAAATCCGCACCGGGATCGGGGACGCCAGGGGTTGGAGCCGGAGCCGGGGGCATGGTCGCCATACCACCGCCGCCGAGGCTATGAATTCGACTAATACGCAGTTCAGCTCGCTTTTCCTTAAATCCTTCCGGACGCTCAAAGGTATTCATGGTCAAGCGACCTTCTAGCACCACCTGATCCCCTAGGCGGTACTGCTGCTGAATATCCGTGGCCCGTTCGCCAAAACACACCGCCTTTACAGTGCAGGGGGGATCGTCATCTCGCAGGGCCGGAAATCGCACTAGCATCTCGGCGATCGCCAAATTATCAGGGGTATAGCGCAGCTCTGGCGCTTTTACAATTTCTGCCATTAACACGCAGCTATTCATGCTCATGGGCGCTTAAACTCCTTTTGCCGACAGTCTAGCCAATGCTGTTTCTTGACCATTTCCACATTAAATCCCAATGGATCCCAAGGTTTTATACCTAGTTTTCAGGGCGATCGCCATTTAAACGGGCTCTAAACCTTGATCTCGCTCCACAAAGTTTTGCACGTAGGTGCGATATTGCCGCAGTTTATCCTCTACCCACCGGCGATCGCTCCCATCCACAACAATATGAATCAACGGCGTGCTGGCATCAGGCAACAGCAATACCCAGCCATCCCGGTCTAAATCGTAAATTTTGACCCCATCAATCAGCTCCAGCTGATCCGGGGGATGGGTTTCCACCAAATCCCGCATCAGCGCCCCCTTCGCCGTCCAGGGACAGTGAACCGAAAAGGACTTGTGATAAACCCGGGGGATTAGCTCCGTGTGGATATACACCAGCGATCGCTCCTGCACCGTCAGCATTTCAATCAGCTTGGCAATACAGAACATGGCGTCAAATCCCGGATGTAGCTCCGGAAAAATAAACCCCATATCCCCACTACCCCCCAACACCACATCGGGCATGCGGTAACAGGCCTCCATCAGTGCCGTCGGGCTCGCCTTGGTGCGCACCACCTGAGCATCGTAACGCCGAGCCAGCCGTTCCACCACACTAGACGCACTCACCGGCACCACCACCTTGCTACGGGGCGAATGGAACAGCACCGTGTCCACCATTAGCGCTGTTAAATTCGCCCCCCGCACCAGCCCCCCATTTTCATCCACCAATACAAACTGCTCCCCATTGGCAAACACCTGCACCCCAAAGCTAGCCCGCACCGCATCCACCACCTGTCCCAACTGCACCAGCAGCCGTTCCTTCTCCTCCGCCGCAATCACCGTTTGGCGCAAGCTGGCGTTTAGAACCACCGCATCACAGCCAAACTTGGCCAGCAGCTCAGGCAAAATGGCCCCCGACACCGCATAGGCGTAGTCAATCACCACCTTAGAGCAGCTTTTCAGGAGCATATTGGTTTTGAGATGTTGCTCAAAGGCATCGCGGTAATTATCGAGGGTTTGGGCTGGGTACACCACATTGCCAATTTCCCCCACCTGCACCCGCCGCAGGTCTTCTTTGAAGTAGGCCCCCTCAATTTTTTTCTCCTGAGCCTTGGAAATATTAATGCCGTCCGCGTCGAAAAATTCCACCAAAATCGACTCGGGACGGTTGGGGTGCACTCGCATATGGACGCCCCCTTTTACCCCCAATGACGGCACCGCATTACGGGCCACGGGAATTGCCGCCGCCTCCAGGTTGTACACGTGAACACCCACGGACATAAGTCCAGAAATAAATGCTCGGGCCACCATGCGCGATACGCTGCGCTGATCCCGCGAGACGGACACGTGATCCCCCGGATCCAAGGTGGACCCGTAGGCAGTGCCTAGCTTGACGGCAAATTCCGGGGTGATATCAATATTAGCCAGACCGGCGACCCCGCGCTGATCGAATAGGGCGCGCTGGGCCACCTGTCCCCAAATCAGGTTCATATTGAGAATTGCACCTGACTCCACCTGTTTGCTGGGCCAAATGCGCACGGTGGGGCTGATTTGCGCCTCTTCTCCCACCACCGACAGGGAACCCACCACTGCCCCTTCCATAATGTGCGATCGCCGATCAATGCGGCTGCCCCGTCCCACAGTGCAGGCGCGCAGATGGGCCTCAGCCCCGACGGTTACACCGTTCCAAACAATGGATCGCTTCAGGTCAGCGTTGTCGCCAATGGTAACGTTATCGCCAATAATGGTGCCCGATTCGAGGACGGCTCCAGGACCCACGCGACAGTTATTGCCAATAATCAGCGGGGCGTGAAGTTGAGCGCTGCCGTCCACCTGGTTGTTTTGTCCAATCCAAATTCCTGGCGATCGCTCCTCATAGTGGAAATCCACCGCCACCTTGCCATGGAGAGCATCGTACTGGGCATTGCGATAGGCATCCAGGTGTCCCACATCGCACCAGTAGCCCTCGGCCACATAGCCATACATGGGCACATTTTTATCCAGAAGCAGGGGAAATAAATCCTTAGAAAAGTCGCACTCCTGGTGTTTTGGCAAGAATCCCAACACCGTCGGCTCCAGGATATAAATGCCGGTGTTGACCGTATCGGAAAAAATTTCGCTCGTAGACGGTTTTTCCAGGAACCGTACAATTTTTTGGTCATCATCCAGAATTACCACCCCAAACTCCAGTGGATTGGGAACCCGCTTGAGGATTAGCGTGGCGGAGGATTGGCTCTCTCGATGGAAAGCGATCGCCGCCGACAAAACAAAATCAGTGACACACTCGCCACTAATCACAATAAAAGTATCGTCCAGCACCTCTTCAATATTTTTGACACAGCCCGCAGTGCCCAAAGCCTGGCGCTCTTCCACGGCGTAATTTAGGTGAACCCCGAAGTCGCTGCCGTCATGAAAATAATCCTGCATCATATCGGGCAGGTAGTGCAGAGTAGCAACCACTTCGTAGATTTGGTGGCGCCGAAGGAGGTTCAGAATATGTTCAGCAATGGGGCGATTCAGAATCGGGACCATCGGCTTTGGCAGGTCACAGGTGAGAGGACGAAGTCGAGTACCGGAGCCGCCGGCCATCAAAACTGCTCGCATAGATCCCCCCTGGGATAACCGTTTTGGTGCCTAATTTGGTGCCTAATTTTAGTAACTGAAGCCCCCAATTATCATTATATTTTGACGATTTTTAGGACGGCTTTGGCCGGATCAAAACTCAACATTGCGGAAGGCACAAATACGCAAGCACACCCTTTCAATAATTTTTGCGGCAGTCAATAAATTTCACAAACCCTGTTAAGGCAGGACTTTCAGCCTCAACAGTGATGATTCTTAAAGGAGTCCGTTAGGATAATAGACAGATGATTTCATGGGCAATTGAAGGGGGCTAGCAATGTCGCTATTGGGAAATATTATTTGGCTGATTTTTGGCGGCTTTGTCAGCGGGCTTGGCTATATTTTGGGCGGGCTTACCTTGTGTTTAACTATTGTGGGAATTCCCTTTGGAATAAAGTCCATAAAGTTGGGTATTGCCACCATGTTGCCCTATGGAAAAGAGGTGGTTCCCCGTCCCAGCGCTGATAGTGTGTTACGGGTTATTTTAAATGTGATTTGGGTGGCGTTTTTTGGTTGGGGATTTGCCTTGTCTCTCCTATTTCACGGGCTTATTTTGGACCTTACCATCGTGGGTCTGCCTTTCGCAAAGCAGCATTTCAAGCTGGTTATTGTGGCAATTCTGCCCTTTGGACGCAATCTAGAAAATATTGAAGAAGCCCAGTCAGCATAGAATTTTAAGCGTACTAAAAAACCGTATTGAAAAAGTACTCAACAACGTATTGAAAACTGATTGTCACGAGACGATAATCAAGCCAATACTGGGTGCAGAACGTCCTGGTGCATTTGGGCGCGATCGCAATAGGACTGAATTTTCGCCGGTGATAATCCCCCATTACCTAGAAAATCCTCTAGCCATAATCGCCCCAAAGTTTCCCCGTCCTCAGGCATGGCTAAATCGGTGCGATCGCTGGGCAAATCCCACACCGGCAGTCCCAATTCCTCCGCCAGCACCAGCACTTTGGGGTCATAGCTGAGGGCAAAACATCGGGAGCCTTCGGCGGCCGCCATAATCATTCCATGCAAGCGCATCGCCAGGGTCCAATTCACCTGCTGAAAGAGTCCTTTGAGGCGAGCGGGATCTTCAATTTGCACAATGCGGTAGGAGCCGGACAGGGAGCGGGCAACGTGATCGGCAATGGGACGATCCACCATCGGCTGGAACGGTACCAACAGGATGGAGGCTTGGGTGGCGAGCTGAAGCCGGTTCAATCCCTGGGTGATCGCCGTCAGTCGCTGGGGGGTCAAGGTGGGGTGCGATCGCAACACCACGGCAATCCGAGGGCTTGGCAGGGCTGCGGCTGCGGTCACTGGCGACGCCTTTAATGCCCACACGGTATCGGGAGCCAATACAAACTGATCAATGTTTTGGCGGCGCAGCCATTTACCCGACTCTCCGTCACGGACGCTAATGGCACTGCATCCCCTAAAAGTTCGGCGCGTGAGCCAGCGACTGGGCGATCGCTTCAAAGGTCCAATACCCTGCCCCCAGGCGATCGTCTTTAAGCCCATCCCCTGGGCCAGCCCCATTAAACCGCCGTAATAAATGGGATTTATAGCACTGGTGGCGTCTTGCATTAAGCTACCGCCGCCCCAAATAAACGCGTCGGCACTGGACAGCCCACTGAGAATATCGAGCCCTGACTTACGCGGAATTGCTTTAACACCGTAGCGGCGTCGGGTTTGGTCAGGGTCACCGGACAACACCAGCGGCTTTACAGAGTCGGGCAACATTTGTAGCAATGTTGCCAACAGGGCCTCATCGCCGCCATTGCCCATGCCGTAGTATCCACACAGTAGTGCCTGTTTCGTTGCCTGCGGTGTCGCCCCCATCAGCTTTCTCCGTTGCGTTATCGCTATGCTGCCAGGTTTAGGGAAGTTTTGACGGTAAATTCGCCCGCGATCATTAACTGTGCCCGCAAGTAATCATATAGATTGTTCAAATCAATTTGTTTAGCCGTTACTGCCGTGACTTGTTTCTCTTCCCCCCGTTTGGATATACCGTTCACTGGAACCGCTGAGGAGAAAACAAGCCAGCCACAATCTCTAGAAGTGGCAAAGCCCTGGTATTGGCGATCGCTTCCCCTCGACCAGCGCACCGGTCAGGATATTTTTGCCGCATTATTCTTAGAGCATCAAAATAATTTGAATGGAATCGAGGCGATCGCCACACTCCTAGAAAGCCCCTATCCCACACACCACTTTTGCGCCGTAGCCCAGAAACTTTCCCGCTATTCAATTTGCGCCGGACCGCCTCGATGGGTAAATGGAAAGCCTCGCCTGTGGGCACCACTCTTAGGAGAGGGGCTGCCGTGGCTCAAAAAACTCCATCGTCTGCACCGTTCCCATCCTTTAGAAAACCGGGGATTGCCCCCCCACAGCGACCTCCCTTTTCAGGGTGGCTGGCTGGGGTGGCTGGGATATGATCTGGGGTGGGAAGTGGAGCAACTGCCCTATTTACGGGAGGATCCGCTACCGTTCCCGGTGGTGTACTGGTACGAGCCAGAGCAGTTTGCCGTATTGGACCATCAGGAACAGCGCCTGTGGCTGGCGACGACAGGGGCGGAGGATTTGCCAATTTTGGAGCAGCGTTTAGGAAGCGCTCCCCCCTTGCCCAACGTAAGCCTTACCAAGGCTGCTGATCCCCAGGAAATTTTGCACACTCTGGGCGATCGCCTCCGATTCCACTCCACCCAAGAGGACTATATGGCGTCGGTACGACGAGCCAAGGCGCATATTCGCGCTGGGGATATTTTCCAAGCAAACCTGTCCCTGCGTTTTTCCACCCCCGCTCCCAGGGACAGTTGGTCCCTGTATCGCACCCTCCAAGCCATCAACCCCTCCCCCTTTGGCAGCTATTGGCGATCGCCCTGGGGAGAGGTGGTGAGCTGTTCCCCAGAGCGTTTGCTGAATGTGATCCCCGACGTCGACACCCCAATCATCAGCAGCCGACCCATTGCAGGCACGCGATCGCGAGGGCAAACCTCCACGGAAGACCAGGCTCTGGCGCGGGATCTGTCCACCGATCCCAAGGAACGGGCGGAACACGCCATGTTAGTGGACTTGGAGCGCAATGATTTAGGGCGGGTATGTGGCTGGGGATCGGTGGCGGTGGATGAATTTTTTACGGTGGAGCGCTACAGCCACGTGATGCACCTGGTAAGCAACGTGGTGGGACAATTGTCAGACAACTCCGATGGGATCGACGCCATTCGTGCTCTCTTTCCCGGCGGCACCATCACCGGCTGCCCCAAGGTGCGGTGTATGGAAATTATTGAGGCGCTGGAACCGGTGCGGCGCAGCTTGTTTTATGGCTCCTTCGGCTATATCGACCATCGAGGTCAGCTAGATTTGAATATTGCCATTCGCACGTTGCTCTTGCCGACTGACAGTCAAGGTGGGCGATCGCAAATCATCGGTCAAGTGGGTGCAGGCATTGTGGCCGACAGCGACCCCGAGCGAGAATGGCACGAATCCCTAATCAAAGCCACCGCCCAACTGAGCGCCATTTCCAGCCAGTCCCAGCCATCCTAAAAGCTCAAATATTGGATAACCAGCAGGAACCTAGGGCGTGTCGTCAATTAATCTCCAGAAGCCTTATGCAGTGGGGAATGCGCGCCCTTTAAAAACAAACAAGGCTAGGGGCTGAAACCCTTACGGCTATTGACTTAAGGATTAAACTGATGACAGCCCTTAGCAGGTAAATCTCCAATAAACATCAAATAAACGCCAAACCATTCCAAACCTGTGGAACTTTTATTGGGCACCGATATCGTTCAAATTTCCCGCATCCAGGGCAATTTAGAGCGATTCGGTCAGCGTTTTATTAATCGGATCTATACGCCCGCAGAACAGCAGGATTGTTGGCGGCGATCGCCTGTGCCCACAATTGATTCCCAGGACAAATCCGAGCCGATTCAAGCTGAAGTGGCGCGGCGTTTTGCGGGACGTTGGGCGGCGAAGGAGGCGATCATCAAAGCTCTGGGCACCGGCTGGACCGGCATCAATTATGTGGATGTTTCCGTAAAGCGTCTACCATCGGGTGAGCCACGCCCGCAATTTACCGGCGGCGCTTGGCAACAATTGAAAATACTTGACCCCAGCGATCGCGCCCTGTGGCGACTGAGCTTTACCCACGATGGAGATTACGCCATGGCTACGGCGATCGCCATCATTCCAGGGCAATCAGATTGAGCGGATTTCCTGCACAAAGGGCAGACAAAATCAGCGCCCATATCAATAGCAGCCCAGCAAGAATAAGCACCAACATTATTTTCAATATGGCTAGAATGCTATTTTCAACGGGGTTATTTAACGCGGTTGGATTAATAAGTGCTTCTCCGATAGAATATGGATTGCTTAAAAAGCAAAGTTCCTCCCACTTCCTAAGCTCCATAAGTAAGATCAGCCCATAGCTTTGGCGCTAATTTCAGGATTGCTGCCAGTTGCTTTCTAAAATTTTTCTCAGTCCTTTGACGAACTAGAATGAGTCTAGAAAATTACTTTAATCACCCTACCTTTGGCTTGCTTCTGCTGATTTGCCCCTTAGGAAACGGCCAAGATTTATACACAACTTTATACGCGCAACGATTATTTTTTCTGGTTAAAGAAGGCGACACTGGGATGGCGGTAGAACCTTTAAGTCGCGGCGATGCTCGCAGCTTAGTGGAAAACCAGATGCGTGTTTTAAGACGTAGCAGAAAAATGGCAGAGTACAAAGAAATTCAAGATATTTTCCGTCGCACCTTTCAATGATTTTTTCAACTTTCAATACAATATTTTGCCGTATTGGTTGGGACTATATTTCCAAAAGCAATCGGTATTAATTCTTAAGAAGCAACGCAATAGTGTTTTTAATTTTCTAGCATTTTAAAGTGTCGCGATCGCCCCTAAGCTCTTGATTCCTTTATGTCCAGCACCGCCACCAAACCGTTTGAGTCGTTAATCCGCGATCGCGTTGCCCAGTTAAAACAAGAGATTCCCTCGTCGGTCACCTTAATGGGCGTTAGCAAGAAAAAGCCAACGCCCTATATTCGTGCTGCCTACGATTGCGGTTTAAGACACTTTGGAGAAAGCCGAATTCAAGAGGCACTCCCTAAACAGGAAGAGCTCGCAGATTTATCAGAATTGGTATGGCATTTTATTGGCACGTTGCAGTCGAATAAGGCCAAAAAGGCGATCGCCCATTTCCACTGGATTCATTCTGTCGATAATCTTAAATTAGCCCAGCGCCTGGATCGCCTAGCCCAGGGAGAAAATCGCCGTCCCAATCTGTGTTTACAGGTCAAAGTTTTGCCTGATCCCAGCAAAACAGGCTGGCATATTGATGAACTGATGGCAGACCTGCCGGCGCTTTACCTGCTGAGCAATGTGGCGATTCGCGGCGTGATGGTTATTCCACCGCTGGGGCTCAATCTTGAGGAAACACGTCACTGCTTTAGCAAAGCCCAAGACCTGTTCCATACCGTTCAACGTCAATCCCGGGAGCATTGGGTGCAGTTTGACCAGTTATCCAAGGGCATGTCTGGAGATTATCAAGATGCGATCGCCGCTGGTAGCACCATCGTTCGCCTAGGACGAACCATTTTTGGCGAACGAGAAAAATAACCGTTGAGGAATGGGATTGATAGTCGGTTCAATATAGTCAGTTCAAACATAATCAATTCGATAAAAACCAACACACCATCAAGGGCACTCCTAAAGCCAGAGTCGCAACCTTTAACGATATTTCTAGGCTCTCTTCTACATTGCAAATCTCTTGAGATTGGCAGCTGCCTAAAACAGCACGCATTGATGCGGTAAATCCGTCGATAAATCCTGATTT
This sequence comes from uncultured cyanobacterium, assembly GCA_937894105.1. Lineage (GTDB taxonomy): Bacteria > Cyanobacteriota > Cyanobacteriia > CACIAM-69d > CACIAM-69d > CALGDE01. Next base: position 6,917 of record CALCTI010000621.1, on the reverse strand, counting down.
CTGTCAAAATCTATGCAGAAGTAGAACATATTTAGCCGATATTCTTTAAATTGGGCTACTGGTTAAATTGACCATTACAAAACTTTAGTCATATTTGAAGCATTAGCTATATTTCCAGAGACAACGCCAATTAAAACTTGATTCCCTCAAGGGATTTAGAGCGTGTCATTAATCAGACTCCAGAAGCCTCAAGCAGTGGGAATAATATGCTCTTCTAAATAGAAATATTAGGAGCTGCCCCCTCGCCGCTATTGAGCTTGAGATTTGATTAATGGCAACCCGTAGCTCGCAAGATCGCGATTAAAAGCGCGTTCTGGTAAATGAAATAGTTTGAAATATTTCAAACGTCCTTGATAACTGTCAGGGTTCATCGATTTAGAAAATGACAAAGTCTTAAATTTTCTAGGGCAAGCAGCTACCGAATCTCGGAATATTGCAGTAAACTTTGGTTCAATATCTTGATCGATTTGTCAAGAGTTGTTGGGCTGAAATAGCAGTATCAAGGAAGAAAGAAGTCTCGGCGCTTCTAGGGTCAGCGATTTTATGACGTAATGTCATGGCTTAGTTGTGCCCCGTGTCGAACAAACGACCTACCCTTAACTGTCATCACTCAGCAGCGGAGAAGTAACGAGGTGAAGGCTATTTTTTCTAAACTTAAGGATATCGTGGGACTCGGCGACCCCGTTGAGTACGAATACGAATACGATGAGGTGGGCGGCAGCAGCGATTATCAAAATATGTATCGCGATAACCAGGGTATTACCCCTGCTGTTAGTGCCACCTCTGAAGCGGCCTCAAGTCCTCGCCGCTCGCGATCGCCCTTGGCTCAAACCAGCGCCACTGCTGGGGTTACAAGTCGGTCGGTTGATGGAAAGGCAGGAAGTTCGTCTGTAGGGAGCAAGGTGATCGGTATGCCAGGAGCAGCAGGCAATTTTTCCGAGGTGATGGTAATGGAGCCCCGCTCCTTTGAGGAGATGCCCCAAGCGATTCAGGCGCTACGAGAGCGCAAGTCAGTGGTTTTGAATTTAACCCTGATGGATCCCGACCAGGCTCAGCGATCTGTGGACTTTATTGCTGGCGGTACCTATGCCTTAGATGGCCACCAGGAGCGCATTGGCGAAAGCATTTTCTTGTTTACGCCGAACTGTGTTCAGGTCAGCACCCAGTCTGGCTTGGTTCGCGAAGTGCTACAGGCTCAGGCGCGCCAGGGTCAAGCTCCCGGTAGTGCTCCCGTTTGGGCGAGCGATCGCTTCCAACAATCTGTTGCCCAATAGAGCACGAACTTAGCTAGATCCAGAAAGGTTTATGCCAATCTGACCTGTTATTCCTTTTGATGTGGAAAAACCAGCGCTAAAATCGGTCTGCTTAGGAAGCAATGACTGAAGGAGGGTATGGTTTGACAACGGATTTAGGAATTATTGGTGGTGGCGTCATGGGGGAAGCCCTGCTGTCGCGAATTGTGAGTGGCAGGCTTTATGATCCAGAAAAAATCTTAGTCAGCGATTTATCACCTCTTCGTCGCGATACGCTGAGGGAGCAGTACGGCGTTGAAGTTACGGAAAACAACGCTGATGTGGCTTCCTCGGCTTCTGTTGTTTTATTGGCCGTTAAGCCGCAAATTTTTAGTAAAGTGTCGCCCTCCCTCGACGTTTCGTTTCAGGGGATGGGGTCGCCGCCGCTGGTGCTGTCAATTTTGGCAGGCACCTCCTTGTCAACTTTGTCCTTAGGCTTGGGAGAAAAAGTGCCCGTGGTGCGGGCCATGCCTAATACGCCAGCGACGGTGGGAGCGGGAATTACGGCGATCGCCCGAGGAGTCAAAGTAAGCGACGACCAATTTGCCACTGCCCGGAAAATTTTTGAGGCGGTAGGATCAGTGGTGGAAGTGCCGGAAAGTTTAATGGATGGGGTCACGGGCGTGTCGGGCTCCGGTCCAGCCTATGTGGCGCTGATGGTGGAGGCGTTAGCCGATGGTGGCGTTGCGGCGGGACTACCTCGGGAAATTGCTAGCCAATTGGCGTTACAAACGGTGCTGGGAGCCTCTCAATTAATGGCAGAGACGGAGCTGCATCCGGCGATTTTAAAAGACCGAGTTAGCAGCCCCGGGGGCACCACGATCGCTGGAGTAGCAGCGCTGGAAGAAAACGGCTTTCGTTCGGCGATAATTCAGGCGGTACAGGCCGCGTCCCAGCGATCGCAAGAGTTGGGAACACAGTAACGGGAGCACACATTGGACGGGCTAAATTTTGCCCATCGCCCGATATTTTCTCAATCTGTTCACTAAAGACTATTCAAACTGGAAATGACGGGTATCCTGTTAGTACTCGTTTTCTAGATTGCCGACGACAAAATGGGGGTGTAGGAAAGGATAGAACGTCCTTCCTACACTCTCGTCGGAATCAAAAGCATTCCGAGTGGGTTGAGTCAGAATTTATTTTGACTTTGTTTTTTGACTTTGTTTCTAAATTTCATTTCTGGGCCATTACTTGGCCGATGCGAGGCTCAACGCCAGCCATTAGGCGCTGGATATTGCTGCGATGACGCCACACCACATAGCCGCCAGCAATGATCGCAAATAAACAATAGGCCACGGGCTGGCCGCTAATAAGCATTAACGCTGAAACGGCGATCGCTCCAGCAATCGAGCTTAAGGAAACAATACGCGACAGGCTCAAGCACAGGGCAAATACTCCAAAAGTTGCCAAGCCCACCGCCCAAGACAGAGCCACTAAAATTCCTAGCCCTGTTGCCACAGACTTGCCGCCACGAAATCCCAGCCAAATAGGATTACTGTGCCCCACAACAGCGCTTAATCCGGCAAATACTTCCAGCCACGGCAACCACCCTAGCTGGGCAGCATCCAAGACGCTGTTCCCCAAATAGCGCGCCACCAGAACTGCACCAACGCCCTTCAGCACATCAACCACTAAAACAAATGCGCCAGGCTTTTTTCCCAACACCCGCAAGGCGTTGGTGGCTCCCGTAGAGCCAGACCCGTGGTCGCGTAAATCAATGCCGCGCAAAAAACGCCCCATAAGGTAGCCCGTAGGCAGCGACCCCAGTCCATACGACAGGGCAAGCACCATTAAGTCGAAGAAAAATAGGTTAAGTAAGTTGATCATATCCAGTGTCCCCGAGTGGTGAGAGTCGGTGTTTATAGGGTGGTGCGGCGACACGCCAAATTAATGTGGAGAAATCGCCAATAGATTAGAAGCCGTAGTTGAAACTCTGTTTAAGAGTGCGTTCTACGAGAAACGTGTTACCACTGGATACCGTCAGCCGCCTTGGGCGATTGTTGCTATCGCCAAGCTTTTTTCCTGCGCCCGCTATCGATAAAGGCAACGAGAAAAAAGATCCTTAGGGCTAACTGGGGTAACTGTGATTATTGTGCAAAGGGATCACCTATGGAAAGCGAAAATTTCTTTGCCGGTTGTTTAAAAAACTTTCGTAAAAGCTACTACACATAGGCACCCTTTGCACAGGGGATCGCCATTATTTTTTCAAGTTATTTTTCAGATCGTCACTTTTTAGGATATCCAATTCCTTTTGATCCTGACGTCCAAACCATGAATCCAGTGACCATCCCAGCAGATCCCCATAATTATTCACAGCACTTAAAAGGTCACGATGGATATTCAGCCACCATGGCTTCTGACACCAAATCCCAATTCTCCAATTTGGAGAGAGTCCAGATACCCGGCGCAACTGGCTCTCAAAGGTTTTACATATCGCTTTAATTTAGAGAATTGGTATAGTCAATTGCCACTTATGTAGGACATTCACTTGATGGGAGATTTAGCGTAATGGTGCACAGCTAAGATCGCACTATCGGTCTCGCCAAAGCTTCGCGAGCGGCAGAGGATGAACGACTTAGCCTAAATCTTCAGCGTCCATTGACGCATCTTGTGTTGAAACAGAGTACCCATTAAAGCTTTTCCAGGCGTCCTATTAGATTTTAGAAGGACTATAAAAGCCGCTTTAAATCACCCAAAATCCTCCCTCCTGGCGAAGCATGCCCTTGGGCAGGATCAGTGATCGTTGACCTAACTATTGCGATCTAGGGGTAGCTATATCGGAGTTCGAATGGGTCTAACAAATGGGAGGCTCAGACGCCCCCTCTATTGGCTCCTAATTCCCTTTCCGAAGAATGGCTATGCAAAAGCAGCTTCTAGGGAGTGTTGGTTCCATAAGTTGCGGTAAAGACCAGGATCCTCCAGCAGTTGGTCATGGGTTCCGATCGCCACAATTTCCCCGTGGTCCATCACCACAATGCGATCGGCGGTGGCAGTGGCTGAAAGCTGGTGGGAAATAAAGATAATAGTTTTGCGATCGCGCCCCTGACGAAGCTGATCCAAAATTGCTGTTGCCGTCTGATTGTCCACACTGGCCAAAGCGTCATCCAGGATCAAAATCGGCGCGTCGAATAACAACGCCCGAGCCAGGGACGATCGCTGGCGCTGCCCCCCCGACAGGGTAATGCCTCGCTCACCGACGATCGTGTCGTACTGCTTAGGAAACGCTTGAATTTCCTGGTGAATTTGGCTTTTCTGGGCCGCCCCTTCAATGGCTCCATAATCCCGCTCCGGATCGCCGTAGCGAATATTGTTGGCAATGGTGGTGCTAAATAAAAAGCTTTCCTGGGGCACATAGGCGATCGCCCGGCGCAAATTCGCCAAATCCAGACGGGTAATATCAATACCGTCCAAAAAGACCGTATTGGGCTCAATATCCAACAGTCGCGGAATGGCATTAACCAAAGTAGACTTACCGCAGCCAACAGGGCCCACGATCGCCACCAGCTCTCCCGGCTCAATGGTAAAAGACACATCCTGGAGAGCCCACTCCGTGCTGCCGCCATAGCGATAGGACAAGTGATCAATACGAATTTTGCCGCGCACCTGGTCTCGGGACAGGGGAATCGCATCAGGCTCAGTCAACACCTTCGGCTGGGTTTGCAAAATCGCCTCAACGCGGTTGATACTCACCTCCCCCCGCTGATAGGCGCTAATGGTAAAGCCCAGCAAGGCCGTAGGAAACACCAAACGCTCCACGTACACAATCAGCGCCAGGAAGTCGCCAATACTAATACGCCCCTCAGAAATTTCGCCAGCTCCAAACCACAACAGCACCAGTAAGCTAACGCTAGCAAGACCACCCAACAGGGGAAACAGCACGTTACGGGTTTTCGCCAGGTTTAAATTGGCCTTCAGAAGTTGTTGATTAAGGTCATGAAACGCTTTTTCCTCATTCTCTTCCTGGGCGTAGATTTTAACGGGAGCAATGCCGCTCACGTCCTCTTGAATCAAGTTGCTAATTTCCGATAGCTCATCCTGAACCGCCTCCTGTTCGTCCCGCAGGCGATTGCTAAACAAATGCACCATCAAAAACATAAAGGGGTACACCGCCAGAGCGAGGAGCGTCAGGGTCGCGCTGATTTTCAGCATCACCGGCAAGGTAAAGGCATAGGCAAAGAGGGTATTCGCTAAGCTCAGCACCGCAAACCCCAGCAGGCGGCGAATATTATCCACGTCGCTAGTGGCACGGTTGATCGTGTCGCCGATGCGATTGGCGGAGAAATAGGCCGGCTCCATTTTCAGCAGGTGCTCAAAGATCAACTGCTTGAGGTCAAATTCCACCTGGCGCCCTACTCCGAAGAGCAAAATGCGCGAAACCATGCGCACAGCTCCCATGATGGTGGTTAGGACAATAATGGCGACGACAGCGTTTAAAACCTGATCAAAATCGAAGTTCACCTGCAGGTTGTCAACGCTGTCTCGAATCAGAAAGGGAATATATACCCCTAGCCCATTGACCACCATTAATGCTCCCACGCCCAACAGGACTGTTTTGCGGTGGGGATATAAATATTGCCCCAGTCGTTTCAGGTTAGATCGCGCCATGGTGACCGTTTTAAAGTTGCGTAGGTAGTACCGCCAGAATGTCCAGATTGCTTAGCAGTGGAACCTGGGGCGAGAAGGGAATTTCAGTGGACTATTGGGATGAATGTCGGGTGGGTTAGGAAGGGGTTGCAGTAGCCGGGGGGACCTGAGGGGCTATAGAAGCGGTTGGGTGGGGTCGGAGGCGATCGCCGCACCAGACCAACCCTCAAATGCTTCTCCCATAAACGCCTCTCCCATATAAATACTGCGAATATCCGCCGGGAGGGCATCCTCTAGCTTACGGTAGCCTTGGCGGAGTTTGCTACGAACGGTGGCCGTGGATGTTTTTTCCCCTTCCGCTTGCAAGTAAGCGGCAATGCGCGGCTCGCTCCAATGCAGGGTTTGGGCCATGATGATCATTAGGCGCACCATGGCATCCTGGCGATCCAGGGCAGACTCCAGGTAGCACCACAGGGGAGGCGACGCGGAACTGAGGGAATAGTGAATGGATTCGATGGAGGGAAGCTCCGCCTGGTTAATGGACAGGGCAGTGATGTTAATCAACCAGTTTTGAAAGGTAAATTCTTCCAGATTGCCGGGAAGCTGTTCGCTGGCGCGGGTCAAGTCCAAGGTGGGCAGCTCTCGATAAATACGCTGCCAGATTTTGGCAAACAAATAGTCCCCTTGCACCGCCGACGGGGCTGAGTGGCGCACCAAGGTGTAAACGATCGGACTGTAGCGGCAAAATAGGGTCACAAAGTAGCGACCGGCGTCGGGGTAGCGCTTAAACAGGTCCAACAGCTCTAGGTCGCTGCGGTTGGCAAGGGCGGCAATTAACGGATGGTTAGCTTCTGGAAAGGTGGGAGTGTCCATTGGGGCGATCGCCAAAGGTCGATGGGTAGGCGGCAAAGGATGGGCGGCAAACTGATAGCCACACTGCCGAGTCAGCTTTAGGCTACACCCAGTTTTACCTTAATTTTTACTAGGGGCTATCACTAATTAAATATTTAAAGTCAATAATCACAGGTAGCTTAGCCTCTA